>NZ_JBBCVB010000037.1:0-48870 GCF_037199905.1 Serratia sp. MMO-28 | reverse complement strand
GAACAGCCGGATCAGCGAGCTATTACCCTACGCCGAAAACAGCTTCAGTTAATGTCTGCTAGCTTATTACATTATTTTAATCACACAACGCGAGTTCGCCGTTCGGTTACGACGATGCCGGTTCATCATGCAATCTGGCGGGTTGGGGAGAATCCCCAACCGCTAACTATCAGCAAACTCGCCAGCGAGCAACTGCTGGAGAAGATGATTTTAAACGACCCCACTATCCTCTCTGACCAGTGGATGATCATCGGCCATCAGGAAAATACCCTCGATAAAGGGCGTATCGATCTGCTGGCGATTGCGCCGGATGCCTCACTGATCCTGATTGAGCTTAAGCGCGACCGCACGCCGCGCGAGGTGGTCGCGCAGGCGCTGGATTACGCCTCCTGGGTGGATGACTTAACCGCCGATCGCCTGTCGCAGATTTACGAAAAATTCTCCGGCGGTGGCAATTTGGGTGAGGCATTTAAACAACGCTTTAATACCGAACTGGAAGAAGAGTCTCTCAACAAGTCGCATCAAATCATTATCGTGGCGGCGGAGCTGGATCCCTCCACCGAGCGTATCGTCGATTATCTGAGCAAGAACGGCATCTCGATTAACGTCCTGTTCTTTAAGGTATTCCAGCACGGTGATGAGCAATTCTTAAGCCGCGCCTGGCTGATCGACCCGAGTGAGACGCAAACCAATGCCGCACAGGCCACCGCAAGCACAAGCGCCAATGCAAAAGAACCCTGGAACGGTGAGTTTTATGTCTCGTTTGGCGACCCGCACAGCCGCAATTGGGAAGAGGCTCGCCGCTACGATTTTATTAGCGCCGGTGGTGGTAGTTGGTACAGCCAAACGTTAAAACAACTTCAGCCTGGCGATCGTGTGTGGGTAAAAATCCCGGCAACGGGTTACGTCGGCGTCGGGATAGTGCAGAGCGCCATTGAGCCTGCTAGTAGCTTCACCATTAACACCGAACAAGGGGAAAAGTTGGCGATGGAGGTGCTTAAGTACGGTGATCTTTATCAGGAGAATGCGGATGACCCCGATAAGTCGGAGTATTTTGTCTCGGTGAAATGGCTGGAAACCCGCAGTGAACAAGAAGCAGTTAACGAAGTCGGTTTCTTCGGCAACCAAAATACGGTCTGTAAGCCTACAACCCCGAAATGGCGGCACACTGTAGATAAATTAAAGCGTTATTTCGGAAATTGGAACACAGAATTGTAATGCCCTGGTGATGATTTTTTCCATATATACAAGAGACTGCATAAAAAAATACACACCCCAAGTAAAGTGCAAAAAAAGAAAAGGAGAGATAAAGCTCAGCCCTTGACGGGCCGAGCACTTATTTCGTTGTGTTTACACTTTCCAGGCTGTCGATATAGTTGGCATACCACTGCATCATCTCCCGCCTACCTTCCAGATACTGCGCATGGTTGTAGGCCCCGCGAATCGCATTCTTATCCACATGGGCAAGCTGAGTCTCAATCCAAGCCGAGTTATAGCCCTTTTCATGTAAAATCGTGCTCATCGTGTGGCGGAAGCCGTGTCCCGTCAGCCTTCCCTTATACCCAAGCAGCTCAATCACCTGGTTAACACTTTCCTTTGAAATCGGCTTCGTCCGGTCATTTCGCCCAATGAACACCAATGGATACGCACCCGTAATAGGTTTCAGTGACAAAAACAGATTCACCACCTGCTCAGACAACGGAACTATGTGGGGCCGCTTCATCTTCATCACTTCGGGGGGAATTTCCCAAAGCCTTTTCTCAAAGTCGATATCCTGCCAACGAGCAAAACGCAGCTCCTGGGTACGAACCGCTGTCAGCATGATGATTTGCGTTGCGGTTTTGGTGATGATGCTGCCGGTATAGCCTGCCAGATCTCGCAAAAAGTAAGGCAGTTCTTCAACGCTAAGAAAAGGGAAATGTACTTTTGTCGGTGTAGCCAATGCTGTCGCCAAATCAGGCGCGGGATTGTATTCAGCACGCCCGGTAACAATGGCATAGCGGAAAACCTCCCCACAGCGTTGCCGTACCTTACGCATTTTCTCCAGTGCCCCACGTTTTTCCATGCGTCGTAAGGTTTCCAGCAACTCCATCGGCTTGATTTCCGCAATAGGGCGTTTGCCGATATACGGGAAAACGTCTTTCTCAAAGGTGTCGATGATTTCCTCACGGTAGCGCAACGACCAACGGTCGGCCTTATGCTGATGCCACTCGCGTGCGATGGCTTCGAATGTGTTCGCGATAGAAAGCTTTTGTGACAGCTTTTCAGTCTTCTTTACTTCACCAGGGTCACCACCTGAGGCTAACGTTTTGCGTGCCTCATCTCTGATTTGTCGCGCATCGGCCAATGAAATATCGGGATACACGCCGATAGAAAGCATCTTTTCTTTACCAACAAAGCGGTATTTCAAACGCCAGTATTTTGAACCATTGGGTTTAACCAGCAGATACATACCACCGCCGTCAGTCAACTTGTAGGCCTTCTCCATCGGTTTGGCTGTTTTCACTTTTATGTCCGTTAGCGGCATAGCATCTCCATTGATAAATATGAGCAGCATCTTCAAGCAAGGTACTGCCAGACCAGATAGAACGGGGTTACAACATAGCTCAGGGGGTGCCAAAAAATAGCATACATTTTGGAACCCCCTAAAGCACCCCCATTTATCACTTGATATGGGTTGAGCTCTGTTGAATCCTGTAGACAGAGTTGTGGCTTAAAGCCAGTATACACGGGGTTTTAGTTGAGTTCAGGAGAGTTTAACAGACATCGAATGGCGGAAGATCACAGGAGTCGAACCTGCCCAGGACCGCTGGCGGCCCCAACTGGATTTGAAGTCCAGCCGCCCCACCGGGGACGATGATCTTCCTCTAAAAAACGGAAGCAAGTGGCGGATTATAGCGCGAATCCCCCCTGGTGCTAAGCGCGAAATCGTGTTTCCGCGATCCTCTTCTTACACTTGGCCTCCCGGCCAAGATTTCCGCCGCTTATCTGCTAACCTGATAGGGCCCGGGTTATTCACCCGTCCATTGCTGGAGATGCTATGACCAAGAAAGTTGCCGTCCTGCTAAGCGAAGGATTTGAAGAGGCTGAGGCGGTTATTGTGATCGACGTATTGCGTCGTCTGAAGATTGATGTGGAACTGCTGTCCTGTCAGGATCGGCTGGAACTCCGCAGCTATAACAAGATGCGTATGTTCGCCGATGCTCTGTTGGAGCGCCGTATGGATGTCCTGTACGACGCCGTGGTAATCCCTGGTGGGCCGCAGGCAACTGCCAACATGGCGGATAATTCGATGGCCGTGGAGTTTATCCGCCGTCACGATGAAGCCGACAAGTTGATTTGCCCACAGTGTTCCGCTGCTGCTCGCGTGCTGGCCGTCAACCGGTTGCTACAAGGGCGCCGTTATGTCTGCTCTGGTGAACTGCATCGCGAAGTGGCAGATGGCACCTATGTGGCAGAAAAAGTGGTTGAAGACGGTAACCTGATCAGTGGCAAAGGGCCGGGGGCTGCATTTGATTTTGCTTTCACCGTCGCCTATCGCCTCACCGGCGATTATGCCACCACGCAAGAGCAGGCTGAGCACATCTATCACGAAAACTGGCAAGTACCACAACAAGCAGTGCCTGCATAAACGCTGAACACTGCTGCTATCTGGGCGCGGCACAGCTAGCGCTTTCTGGCCTGACGCCGGGAGTGAGACTGTTACCGCGCTTTCTGTTGTTAAACCCTCAGTCATGCCTGCATATTCAGCAAAGTAAACGCGTCCCCCTACCGTATTGCCTATCGACGTTCGCAAACTGTTCACCTTCCCAATAAGCAGTTTTAAAGGTCTCAATACCCCACCTCCCCATAGCGATCGCGATGCTCTTTGGGCGTCATGTCATAGCCTTTCTTAAACACCGAATAGAAGTACTGTAGCGACGGGTAGCCGCACATCTGTGAGATCTCATTGATCGACAGCGACGTGGCGGTGAGCAGGTTGCGGGCGCGATCGAGCTTCTCTTCGTGGATCACGTTATGGATGGTCTGGCCGGTTTCGTCTTTAAAGCGTTTTTCCAGGTTGGAGCGGGACATGCCGATCGCGTCCAGCACCTGTTCCACCTTGATCCCTTTGCAGGCATGGTGGCGAATGTAATGCATGGCCTGAATCACCGCCGGGTCGCGCAGCGAGCGGAAATCGGTCGAGCGGCGCTCAATCACCTTCACCGGCGGCACCAGAATGCGTTGCAGCGGCAACTCACGCCGATCGAGCAACTGGTGCAGCAGCTTGGCGGCGCGATAGCCCATCTGGCGCGTGCCCTGCGCCACCGAGGATAATGCAACGCGTGAAAGATAGCGGGTTAACTCTTCGTTATCGATACCGATCACGCACAGCTTTTCAGGCACCGGGATATCCAGGTGCTCGCACACCTGCAACAGGTGGCGCGCCCGCGCGTCGGTCACGGCAATAATCCCGGTCTGCTGCGGCAGCGTCTGTATCCAATCCGCCAAGCGGTTTTGCGCGTATTGCCAGTTTTCCGGCGCGGTGGCCATCCCTTGGTACACCACGCCCTGATACTGCTCCTCGGCCACCAGTTGGCGGAAGGCCTGCTCGCGCTCCTGCGCCCAACGTTTACCGCCTTCCACCGGCAGGCCATAAAACGCAAAACGGTTCAGCCCCTTTTCCTTCAGGTGCATAAACGCCGCCTCCACCAGCGCGTGGTTATCGGTGGCGATGTAATGCACCGGTGGGTAATCTTCTTCGCGGTGGTAGGAACCGCCGACGCCGACAATCGGTACGTTGACGTTATGCAGCAAGCGTTCAATGTCCCGATCGTCGAAATCGGCAATCACGCCATCGCCCAGCCAGTCTTTGATGTTATCGATACGGCAGCGGAAATCCTCTTCAATAAAGATGTCCCAGTCACTCTGCGAAGCCTGCAGATACTCACCCACGCCTTCCACCACCTGGCGGTCATACACTTTATTGGCGTTGAACAGCAAGGTAATACGGTAGCGCTTTTCGAACATGGGGGGCCTCCTGAATAAAAACCGCTCTGTGGATTTTGCGTCGCCGCCAGGCTCCCCCATCAGCATGGTTACACCCGGCGCTTGGTGGCGGAATCCATCCACACCGCCAGCAGCAGAATGGCACCTTTGACGATGTACTGCCAGAAGGTCGGCACGTCCAGCATGCTCATGCCGTTATCCAACGACGCCATGATAAACGCCCCCATCACCGCCCCGGCCACGCTGCCGACCCCACCTGCCAGGCTGGTGCCGCCGATCAAGCAGGCGGCGATGGCGTCCAGTTCGGCAATGTTCCCCGCCGAAGGTGAACCCGCCCCCAGGCGCGAACTGAGGATCAGCCCGGCAATCGCCACCATCAGGCCGTTGATGGCAAACACCGCCAGCTTGGTGCGCTCCACGTTCACCCCGGAAAGCCGCGCAGCGTCAATGTTACCGCCGATCGCATAGATACGGCGGCCAAAAGCGGTGCGCGTCGCCATAAAAATCCCCGCCAGCATCAGCGCAGTGAGGATCAATACCGGCGTCGGCACGCCACGGTAATCATTCAGCAAGTAAATAGCACCCAGCACCAGAATAGCCAGAATACTTTGTCGGGTAACGTCCCCGCCCGGTGCCGCCACCGGCAAGCCAAGCTGGGCGCGCTTGCTGCGCTGCCGCCACTGCCAGGCCACAAACAGCATCAGGCCAACGGCACCCATGCCAAAACCCAGCCCGTTCGGCAGGTAGCTCTGGCCAATCTGCGACATGGCGCTGCTGGTGGGTGACACCGTGGTGCCGTTGGTCATGCCGATCAGGATGCCGCGAAACGCCAGCATGCCCGCCAGCGTTACGATAAACGAAGGCACTTTGCGATACGCCACCCACCAGCCGTTCCAGGCCCCGAGCAGCAGCCCCGCCAGCAGCGTGACCACGATGGTCAGCGGCAGCGGCCAGCCGAGCCAGACGTCGAATATCGCCGCCGCGCCGCCCAGCAAGCCCATCATCGAACCCACGGAAAGGTCGATCTCCGCCGAAATAATCACGAACACCATGCCCACCGCCAGAATGCCGGTGATCGCCGTCTGGCGCAGCAGGTTGGAGATATTACGGGCGCTGAGATAGGCCCCTTCGGTGGTAAAGGTGAAGAACAGCATGATGACGACGATCGCCGCCAACATCACGAACACCTGCAAGTTGACGGATTTTAGCCCCGGCAACGGCTTTTTCTGCACCACGGGCGGCAGGCTTACTTCAGATTGCGTGTTTTTCAACATGGGTTTCACTCCTCAATGCCGCTTCCATTACCTGTTCCTGGGTCAGACCACGGTTGATTAAATCGGCCTTGATGCGCCCCTGATGCATCACCAGCACCCGATCGCTCAGCCCCAGCACTTCCGGCAGTTCGGAAGACACCACAATCACCGCAATCCCTTGCTGCACCAGTTGGTTAATTAACTTGTAGATTTCATGTTTGGCACCGATATCGATCCCGCGCGTGGGTTCATCCAGGATCAGGATTTTCGGGTTCAGCAGCAGGCACTTCGCCAGAATCGCTTTCTGCTGGTTGCCGCCGCTCAACCGGCCAATCGCCAGCTCCGGCGAAGAGGTTTTCACCTTCAGGCGCGCCAGCGATTGCTGAATGGTCGCCTGCTCCTGCGCGCTATCCAGCACCGTCAGCGGGCCGCTGAAATCCCCCAGCGCCGCCAGCGTCATGTTCGAACCAACGCTCATTACCGGCACAATGCCGTCGCGCTTGCGGTCTTCCGGCACCATGGCGATGCCATACTGCATCGCTTGGCGGCAGGTGGTGATGGTGGCGGGCTGCCCGTCGATGCGGATGCTGCCTTGCCAGCGCCCGGCATAAGCGCCGAACAGGCACTGCATGGTTTCGGTGCGCCCGGAACCCACCAGCCCGGCCACGCCAAGGATCTCGCCGCGCCGTAGCCGGAAGGAAACATCGTCCACCCGGCGAATATGCCGGTTAACCGGGTGCCAGGCGGTGAGGTTTTCCACCTGCAGGATCACCTCGCCGATAGCGTGCTGTTCCTGCGGATACAGCTCGGTCAGTTCACGCCCCACCATCATGGCGATAATGTCGTCTTCGCTCATGCCCGCCGCTGGCTGGGTGCCGATGTGCTTGCCGTCGCGGATCACGCAGATCAGATCCGAGATCGCTTTCACCTCGTTCAGCTTGTGCGAAATGTAGATGCAGGCAATGCCGTGATCGCGCAGATCCGCGATGATCGCCAGCAGCGTGGCGGTTTCACTCTCCGTCAGCGAAGCGGTGGGTTCATCCAGCACCAGCAGACGCACCTGCTTGTTTAAGGCTTTGGCGATCTCCACCAGTTGCTGCTGGCCCAGCCCCAGTTCACCGACGCGAGTATGCGGATCCACCTCCAGTTTGACCTGCGCCAGCATGCGCTGGCAGCGCAGGTACATATTGTCGTAATCCATCAGCCCAAAGCGGCCCCACTCGTTGCCGAGAAACATGTTCTCCAGCACCGTCATCTGCTTCACCAGCGCCAGTTCCTGGTGAATGATGGCAATGCCCTTCTGTTCAGTATCACGAATGGTTTTTGCCGTAATAAGGTCGCCAGAAAAATAGATCTCCCCCTGATAACTGCCGTGCGGATATATTCCGCACAGCACTTTCATCAGCGTTGATTTCCCTGAACCATTTTCACCGCACAAGGATAATACCTGCCCAGCCTCTAATTGCAGGCTGACATTATCCACGGCTTTTACCACGCCGAATTGTTTAGTGATATTTCTCATTTCTAACAGGCAGGGCATTATTCCCTCCAAAGAGCTTCGCGAGAATTAATTAAGATCGGATTTCTTATGGAAGCCATCGGCAATAATGGTGCTGTCGATATTCGATTTATCCACCTGAACCGGGGTTAATAACCAGGCAGAGACCTCTTTACTGCCGTTATTTAATTTGGCATTGGATTTTGGCTGTTCGCCTTTACCCAGCTGCACTGCAATATCTGCCGCTTCATCGGCCAATTTGCTGATCGGTTTATACACCGTCATGGTTTGGGTGCCCGCCACAATGCGTTTCACCGCCGCCAAGTCGGCATCCTGGCCGGAGATCGCCACTTTGCCCGCCAACCCTTGCGCCGCCAGCGCCTGGATCGCCCCACCGGCGGTGGCATCGTTGGAAGCGACGACCGCATCGATATGGTTGTTATTGGCCGTAAGGGCGTTTTCCATAATCTTCAGCGCGTTTTCCGGCAGCCAGCCATCGGCCCACTGATCGCCCACCACTTTAATCTTGCCGCTGTTGATCAACGGCTGCAGCACGGTCATCTGCCCTTTGCGGAACAGCTTGGCGTTGTTGTCCACCGGTGAGCCGCCCATCAGGAAGTAATTACCCTGCGGCACACGCTCTACCAGGCTTTGCGCCTGCATTTCGCCCACTTTTTCGTTATCGAACGAGATGTAGAAATCAATGTCGGCGTTGTTGATCATGCGGTCATAGGCCAGCACCTTAATGCCTTCACGTTTCGCTTCGCTGATCACGTTGCTCAGCACCTGGCCGTTATAAGGAATAATCACCAGCACATCGACGCCGCGGTTGATCATATTTTCAATCTGCGACATCTGGGTTTCTTCATTACCGTTGGCAGACTGCACAAACACGTTCGCCCCCAGCGATTCGGCTTTTTTCACAAAAATATCGCGATCTTTCTGCCAGCGCTCTAAACGCAGGTCGTCGATAGCCATACCGATTTTAATTTCTTTACTGAACCCTGATTGGCTGGCCAGCAGCAAAAGGGCGCAGGCGGAGAGGAGAATAGGTTTAATTTTCATCTTATAACCCTTTTCAGTGTAGTGTATATGGGTAATATGAATCACGAAACGTCCAGCCGATTGTTGACACTTATTTTTCATTCGGCAATTGCAGATTTTTACCGGCGAATTATGATTTTTGGTTTAATGTTAATTTTATGATAGCGATCATGTTTTATAACCATGCCGCTAATGAGGTTGAATAAACGTTAATATGAGATCCCGCGCACATTTAATAATTCTGTGAATTTAAGTGTGAAATAACGTAATTGAGCATCAGCCCGCTAACTCCGAAGATAAATCTAACCCACTATCCCCAGTTATTCAGGAGTTCGCTAATGCAATCCTATTTTGATCAGATCGAGCAGGTTCGCTATGAAGGCACCGGTAGCAATAATCCGCTGGCCTTCCGCCATTACAATCCCGATGAAATCATTCTTGGTAAACGGATGGCCGATCACCTGCGCTTTGCCGCCTGCTACTGGCATACCTTCTGCTGGAACGGTGCAGACATGTTTGGCGTGGGGGCTTTCGATCGCCCATGGCAGCAGCCGGGTGATGCGTTGGCGTTGGCCAAACGCAAGGCCGACGTGGCCTTTGAGTTTTTCCACAAGCTGAACGTGCCTTATTACTGCTTCCACGACATCGACGTCGCGCCAGAAGGTGCAACGCTGAAAGAGTATCTGAACAATTTCGCCGCCATGGCCGAGGTGCTGGCCGAGAAACAGCAGAGCAGCGGCGTAAAGCTGCTGTGGGGCACCGCCAACTGCTTTACCAATCCGCGCTATGCCGCCGGTGCGGCCACCAACCCGAACCCGGAAGTGTTCAGTTGGGCCGCCACCCAAGTGTTTACCGCCATGAATGCCACACACCAGTTGGGCGGTGAAAACTATGTGCTGTGGGGCGGGCGCGAGGGTTATGAAACCCTGCTCAATACCGATCTGCGCCAGGAGCGCGAGCAGATTGGCCGCTTTATGCAGATGGTGGTGGAGCACAAGCACAAAATCGGTTTCCAGGGCACGCTGCTGATCGAACCTAAACCGCAGGAACCCACCAAGCACCAGTATGATTACGACGTTGCCACCGTGTACGGCTTCCTCAAGCAGTTCGGGCTGGAAAAAGAGATCAAGGTGAATATCGAAGCCAACCACGCGACGCTGGCCGGGCATTCGTTCCATCACGAAATCGCCACCGCCATTGCGCTGGGTATTTTCGGTTCGGTCGACGCCAACCGTGGCGATCCGCAACTGGGCTGGGATACCGATCAGTTCCCGAACAGCGTGGAGGAGAACGCACTGGTAATGTTCGAAATACTCAAAGCGGGCGGTTTCACCACCGGCGGCCTGAACTTTGATGCCAAAGTGCGCCGCCAGAGCACCGATAAATATGACCTGTTCTACGGCCATATTGGCGCGATGGATACCATGGCACTGGCGCTGAAAGTGGCGGCGCGCATGATCGAGGATGGCAAGCTGCATCAGCAGGTGGCCAAGCGTTACGCCGGGTGGAACGGCGAGCTGGGCCAGCAAATCCTGCAAGGGAAGCTGTCGCTCGAAGCGCTGGCACAGTACGCTGAGCAGCAGGCTTTGGCTCCGCAACATGCGAGCGGGCATCAGGAGCATGTTGAAAATCTGGTTAACCGTTATCTATTTGGCTAACTCCGCCTCTGGCTCCTTTGGGGGAAAGTTGAGTGAGGGGTACATTGGCGAAGGCCCCTCACCCCGGCCCTCTCCCACAGGGAGAGGGGGCGATACGCCGAGCATGCTGCTCGATTGAACAGCATCGCGGCTGCCTGCAAGTTTGCACCGTACCTCCCTTCTCCCTTAGGGTGAAGGCTAGGACGAGGAGATACCGCTCACCAATGCCCTCACCCCGGCCCTCTCCCACAGGGAGAGGGGGCGATACGCCGAGCATTATGCTCGATTGAACAGCATCGCGGCTGCCTGCAAGTTTGCACCGTACCTCCCTTCTCCCTTAGGGAGAAGGCTAGGATGAGGGGAAAAAACCTCCCCTCAGGTGAAGGGGCTATATGACATATTAAAGGAACTGCACCCATGTACATCGGTATCGATCTTGGCACTTCCGGCGTAAAGGTCATCCTGCTCGGCGAACAGGGCCAACTGCTCGCCAGCCACGGTGAACCTTTGCCCATCTCGCGCCCACACCCTTTGTGGTCTGAACAAGCGCCTCAGGACTGGTGGCAGGCCACCGATCGCGCCATGCTGGCCTTGGGCAAGCAGCACGATCTGCAAGCGGTGAAAGCCATCGGCCTCACCGGCCAGATGCACGGCGCAACGCTGCTGGATAAGCAGCAACGAGTGCTGCGTCCGGCAATTTTGTGGAACGACGGCCGCAGCTTTGCGCAGTGCCAGGCATTGGAGCAAAGCGTACCCAACTCGCGGGAAATCACCGGCAACCTGATGATGCCGGGCTTTACCGCCCCCAAACTGCTGTGGGTTCAACAGCATGAACCGCAGGTTTTCCGCCAAATCGACAAGGTGTTATTACCAAAAGATTATCTGCGCTGGTGCATTACCGGCGAGTTCGCCAGCGATATGTCCGATGCGGCAGGCACCCTATGGCTGAACGTGGCGCAGCGTGACTGGAGCGACGCGATGCTGGCCGCCTGCGGGCTAACGCGCGATCAGATGCCTGCGCTGTTTGAGGGGAATCAGATCACCGGGCAGGTGCAGGCTGAACTGGCCAAGCTCTGGGGTATCGCCCCGGTGCCGGTGGTGGCCGGTGGCGGCGACAACGCGGCGGGAGCCATCGGCGTGGGTTTGTATCAGGCCGGGCAGGCGATGCTCTCCCTTGGCACCTCCGGTGTGTACTTCGCGGTCAGCGACGGCTTTCTCAGCAACCCAACCAGCGCGGTGCACAGCTTCTGCCATGCGCTGCCGCACACCTGGCACCTGATGTCGGTGATGCTCAGTGCCGCCTCCTGCCTGGACTGGGCCTGCCAGTTGACCAACGTCGACAGCGTTGCCACCCTGCTGCGCAATGTCGAACAGGCCACACCGGCGGATGCTCCGTTATGGTTCTTGCCTTATCTTTCCGGCGAGCGCACGCCGCACAATAACCCGAATGCCAAAGGCGCTTTCTGGGGCTTTACCCATCAGCATGGGCCGAACGAACTGGCACGCGCGGTGTTGGAAGGGGTCGGCTTCGCACTGGCAGACGGCATGGATGTGCTGCACGCCAGCGGCCTGCAACCTTCTGCCATTACGCTGATTGGCGGCGGCGCACGTAGCGCGTTCTGGCGCCAGATGCTGGCAGACATCAGCGGCCAGCGGCTGGAATACCGCACCGGTGGCGACGTCGGCCCGGCGCTGGGAGCGGCACGGTTGGCGCAGATTGCGTTGAACCCTGGCCAGCCGCTAAGCGATTTACTGCCCGCATTGCCGCTGGAGCAGGTGCACGAGCCAGATGCCGAGCGACATCAGCAGTACGCCGAACGGCGCAGCACCTTCCGCGAGCTATATCGTTGCCTGCGGCCGCTGATGTGATTCCCCCTTTAAAGACGGGTTAACAGGTTATTTCAACGCTACAATCAGACCTGTTAATCAGTCTTTTTATTAGGTAAATATGACCAACATTATTTTGAGTGACACGAGCGCCAGCGTCAGCGAGCTGAAAAAAAACCGATGACACCGGTCAATGCGGGGCGGGCATCGCAGCAGCCTGATCCCTGAAGCGCCCCAGCGGCAGCAGGCCCAACACGGTAAGTTCCAGATGTTGATTGCCAAGAGTAACAATTGGCGGCAAAATAACCGCTTCGACTCGCTCAGATTGCGCTTCCCGCCCCTGGCAGTTCCTTATTTTTCTTTGCTATCAGTAGTATAAATATGAAAACAACATTACCCCCTGTGGCACGCTTGGGCCGACAGGCGCTGTTATTCCCGCTTTGTCTGGTGCTGTTCGAATTTGCCACCTATATCGGCAACGATATGATCCAACCCGGTATGCTGGCTGTGGTAGCTGATTTTAACGCTGGCGAGGAGTGGGTGCCGACCTCAATGACCGCCTATCTGGCTGGCGGTATCTTTCTGCAGTGGCTGCTGGGCCCGCTGTCGGATCGGCGCGGCCGCCGCCCGGTGATGCTGGCCGGGGTTGCCTTCTTTATCGTCGCCTGTCTGGCAATCTTGCTGGTGACCAGCATTGAGCAGTTTATCTTTATGCGCTTCCTGCAAGGGATCGGCCTGTGCTTTATCGGCGCAGTAGGCTATGCCACCATTCAGGAGTCTTTTGAAGAGTCGGTGTGTATCAAAATCACCGCGCTGATGGCCAACGTGGCGCTGATCGCCCCACTGCTCGGGCCGCTGGCTGGTGCTGCCCTGATCCAGATTGCGCCATGGCAAAGCATGTTCGTGATCTTTGCCGCTCTGGCAGCCATTGCCTTCGTCGGCCTGTGGAAAGCGATGCCGGAAACCGCCACGCTGCAGGGGGAAGCCTTTTCCGCAGCCAACCTGCGGCGCGACTATCGCCAGGTACTGATTAACCGCCGCTTTATCTGCGGGGCACTGGCGATCGGCTTTGCCAGCCTGCCTCTGCTGGCGTGGATTGCTCAGTCGCCGGTGATCCTGATCAGCGGCGAGTCGCTCTCCACCATGGATTATGGCCTGCTGCAAATCCCGGTATTCGGTGCGCTGATCCTCGGCAACCTGACGCTGGCCCGTCTGACCGGTAAAAACAGCGTTGAGCGCCTGATCAAGCTAGGTGCTGGCCCCATGATTGTGGGGTTGCTGATCGCTGCGCTGGCAACGGTGTTCTCCGAGCATGCTTATCTGTGGATGACCGCCGGGCTGAGCCTGTATGCCTTCGGTATCGGGCTGGCGAACGCTGGGTTATATCGTTTGACGCTGTTTTCCAGCGATGTCAGTAAAGGCACCGTTTCTGCCACCATGGGGATGTTGAGCATGGCGGTATTCACCGTAGGTATCGAGCTGGCTAAAGTCGCCTATGTTTGGGGCGGGAGCGGATGGTTTAACCTGTTCAACCTGCTAAGCGGCCTGTGCTGGCTGGCGCTGGTGGCGGTGTTCCTCGCCAAACGCGGTGGCGTAGCCTCAACGCCGACGGAAGCAGTCTAAGGTTCGGGCACCATTTTAAATCGGGTGCGCAGATGGCACCCGATTCTTCAACCACCAAACAGCCCGCTGTCGCGCAGCAGATGATGGTTGCCCTTGCGGCGGGTGAAACCACTGCGATCGAAAAACTCCAACACCTGAATCGCCAGTTTGCGGCCAACGCCCAGCCGATCGCGGAAATCACCGGCATTGGTGCTGCCTTGCGTGGCGTCTAACTCACGGATCAGCGCCGCAAACTGCTCAATGCGCTGGCTGCGATAGTAACGATCCACCACCACCGCGGTCACATGGCCAAGCTGGGCGGCTTTGCGCAGCGTGGCACGAACGTTGCCTTCGTCTTCGCCCAATGCTGTTGCCAGATCGCGCACCCACCAGGCTTCATCACCCAGTTGCGGTTCAATACGCGCCCACAGCACCTGCTGCTCGGCGCTGAACGCCAGACCATGCTCGGGCAGATGCAGCCAGCCGCGCGTATTGCGCAGCACACCGGCCGCCAGCAGCCGATCGATCATCATAAACACCAGCGCTTCATCCAGCACCGGCAACGCCATGCGCCGCAAACGCGCGCGCCCCAGCCCCAGCTGATCGCCATGCTGTTGGTGATACTCGGCCAGCACCTGCAGTAAACGCTGTTCGCCCTGTTGCACGTTGGCCTGCGCCAGCGCCACTTCACCCGCAATCAGCAGATCGCGCCCGGCCAGCAGCTGCGCCAGCCCGCTGTGGGTCAACTGCCGTGCCCAGGCAAAGGCCGCCAGATCCAGCGCCCCGCCAGGCAAGCGTAAATCGAGCACCTGTTCGTCACTCTGCGCCTCGGCCAGCGCCGCCAGCCAGGCCAGATAGTCTGGCTGACGCTTACCGCGCTTCGGTGCAGCCAACACCAGCACACGCGCAGCGCCCAAGGTGTGGCGCGCGCCGATATCCCGCAGCACCAGGCGATCGTTTTCCGCCAACCACAGCGGGCGATCGAGAATTAACTCCGCCAAGTTGCCGGTTAACAGCGCAATACGGCCGGTAATATGGCTGGCAGCGTGGTGCAGGTGCAGCGGTTGCCAGTGCTGCAACGGCGCATCCGCCTCTATCGCCACCAGAATACGCTCCGCAGCCAGCGGCGGTTGCCGTTCCAGCAGCCAGTCACCGCGCGCCAGTTGTTCCTTGCTGACGTCGCCACTGATGTTCAGCGCAATACGTTGCCCGGCAAACGCCTGCTCTGCGGGTTGGTTTTGGGCATGCAGGCCGCGCACCCGCACCGGTGCATCGGCACCGGTCAGCCACAGGGTATCCCCCACCTTAACGCTGCCACCCAATGCGGTGCCGGTCACCACCAGCCCCGCGCCTTTTACGCTGAAGGCGCGATCCACCGCCAGCCGGAAGCAGCGCATCTGTGCATGCTCGCCAGGCTGCAGCGCCAGAAGATGCTGGCGCAAAGCGTCAATCCCCCCTCCCTGCGCCGCTGCCGTAACAAACAACGGCGTATCACGCCAACCCTGTTGCGCCAACTCGGCCACCACCTGTGCACGTACTTCGGCAACGCGCGCTTCATCCACGCGATCGGCCTTGGTCAGCGCCACCGTCAGTTGCGGGTGCCCACTCAGGCGCAAAATCGCCAGGTGCTCGCGGGTTTGCGCCATCACGCCGTCGTCGCACGCCACTACCAGCAAGGCATGATCGATACCGCCGATCCCCGCCAGCATGTTGCCAAGGAATTTCTCATGGCCGGGAACGTCAATAAAGCCCAGCACGCCCCCGTCCGGCTGCGGCCAATAGGCGTAGCCGAGATCGATAGTCATGCCACGGCGTTTTTCCTCCGGCAGGCGATCGGCATTGATGCCGGTAAGCGCTTGCAACAGCGTGGTTTTGCCGTGATCGACGTGGCCAGCGGTGGCAATAATCATGGGTTCAGCACCTCAAGCAGTGCACTCTCTTGCTCCAGGCAGCGCAGATCGAGCCACAGCCGCCCATCGTGGATCCGGCCAATCACCGGCTGTGGCAAACTGCGCCAATGTTGCGCCAGTAACTCCAGCGTGGCACCGCGGCCATCGAGCGGGGCAAAGGTCAGGGCATAGCTTGGCAGACGATCAACCGGCAGCGAGCCGCTGCCAATCTGCGACCAACAGGGCTCAGCACGCAGCGCGAAACGATCGGCAAAACGCGCCGCCAACTGGCTCAATAACCGTTCGGCGGCCTGCTGCATCGCCTGCTGTGGGCGCGTCAGCAAGCGCAACGTCGGCAAATGTTCTGCCAACAGTTCCGGCTGCTGATACAGCCGCAGCGTGGCTTCGAGCGCCGCCAGCGTCATTTTGCCAACGCGCAGCGCACGTTTCAGCGGGTGCTGCTGCAGGCGGGCGATCAGATCTTTTTTACCGACAATAATGCCTGCCTGCGGCCCGCCCAGCAGTTTATCGCCGGAGAAGGTCACCAAATCCACCCCTGCGGCAATCAAGCGCTGTGGCATCGGCTCTGCCGGCAAGCCGTATTGCGTCATGTCGATCAGCGCACCGCTGCCCAGATCGGTGGCGGTCGGGATGCCCTGTTC
The DNA here is from genome assembly GCF_037199905.1 of Serratia sp. MMO-28. Lineage (NCBI taxonomy): Bacteria > Pseudomonadati > Pseudomonadota > Gammaproteobacteria > Enterobacterales > Yersiniaceae > Serratia > Serratia sp. MMO-28. The sequence goes on along the minus strand of NZ_JBBCVB010000037.1, from coordinate 32,469 downwards.
GCGGCCCAGCATCGCCAACTCCGCTTCATCCACCGCAGCAGTAAACCCTTGAATACAGTAATTACTGGTATGCACCTTCATCAACAGACCGGTCTGCTCGTTGATGGCGGCACGATAATCTTTCAGATGAGTACGGTTGGTGGTGCCCACTTCCACCAGTTCACAACCGGCCTGGCGCATCACGTCGGGGATGCGGAACGCGCCGCCAATCTCCACCAGTTCACCACGCGAGACCACCACCTGCCGGCCCGGAGCCACCGCCGCCAGCATCAGCAAAACCGCTGCGGCGTTGTTGTTGACGATGCAGGCGTCCTCTGCCCCAGTGAGCTGGCACAGCAAATCCGCAATGGCCCGATCGCGGTGGCCACGCCCGGCACCGTCCAGATCGTATTCCAGCGTGACGGCGCTGCCCATTGCCTGCACCACCGCGTCGATCGCCGGTTGCGCCAGCAGCGCGCGGCCAAGATTGGTGTGCAGCACGGTGCCGCTGAGGTTGAACACCGGTTGCAGCGCCGGGCGTTGCTGCTGGCTCAGGCGCTCAAGCAGCGCCTGCGGCCAATCGTGGCACCACGGCGGCAATTGCTGGCAGGTTTTAATCGCTTCACGCGCCTGTGCCTGCATCTGGCGCAGCAGATCGCTAATCAACGTCTGCCCGTGCTTTGCCACCAACGGTTCAACGGCGGGATCGCGCAGCAAACGGTCGATGGCGGGTAGCTGGCTGTAAAGTTGCTGAGATTCAGTGCTCATGAGCGCTCGGTTTTCAATTTTTAATGGTATCGGCAGAGTGGGGCGGCATGGTACGGGTAAAGCTTTCGCGGGCGAACAAGCGTTCCGCCAGTTTGATCAGCGCAGGGCGATCAACACACCAGTTGGGCACAATGCGGCGGAAATTCAGGTAGCCCAACGCACAACCGGTGGCGATATCCGCCAGAGTCAGTTGTTCCGCGTTCAGTAACGCCCGTTGCTGTGCCAGCTTCTCCAGTGCGTCTAAACCATGCAGCACCTTTTGGCGCTGGCGCAGTATCCAGGCTTCGTCCTGCTTTTCCGGCGCGCGTTTGCTTTCGCGAAACAGCGTAGCCGCGGCTTCGGTCACACCATCCGCCAGCGCTTCAACCTGGCGGATACGCAGCGCGGCCTGGCGATCTGCCGGCAAAAAGGCCGGGGCCAGCGCCTGTAATTCGAGATATTCGGCAATCACCCGCGAATCGTAAAACACCTCGCCGTCATCGGCGATCAGCACCGGCACTTTACCGAGCGGATTGTATTCCACCACCCGGCTGCCTGGCTCAAACGGCGGGTCGTTGACAAACTCAAACTCCCGCCCTTTTTCCAGCAGCATCACCGCAATCTTGCGTACAAAAGGGCTGGTCTCACTGCCAATCAGCTTCATCAATCATTCCCCCTTAGCGCCGCTATTTCACCGCCAGCGTATCGATAATCCGCTGCACCAGTGCCTGATGCGCTTCCGGCGTTTTACCCGGTGACAACATCTGCAATGTCACCACCCGTTTATTGAACACCGTCAGCACAATAGTGGAAACCACTTTCTGCCCATTTACCGTTTGCTCGGTATCCAAACGATGAAATTTCTGTTTACCGACGGTGAAATTCTGTTCTTTGGTTTTCTTGATGTTCTGATAACGATCGCCCAATTCGGTCATCATGCTTTGCGTCAGATCTTTCAGCATCGCATCGCTGGTATTGAGCTTCATGCCGGCTGGCGGGATCACTTCAGATGTTACGGTACGCTGGCGCGCTTTACCGTCGAGGAACAGTTGGATAATGGATTTATCGTCGTTGACGATGCCGCTCAGCTTGGTTTGATCGCTAAACCCCGCAGGCAATTCGAAGGTGATTTTGCCCTTTTGCAGCGCAACGCGTAAACCGGGCGGAGGGGAAGGTTTGGTTTCTGCCGCGGGCGGAGGGGCTGGGGGAGCAGGCTGGGTGACAACCGGCTTCGGCTGCGGCTTGGGGACTTCCGGCTTTTTGGTATCCTGGTTATCGCAGGCCACCAGCCCGGTCAGTAAAGCAGCAAATACTATCAATCTGACAATCATCTTCAGCATCATCCCTTTCCCTATACTCGTCGTGGCGTAACCGTAGCAACTCACTCCCGCGTTTGCTAGATGCCCAAGCCAAAATTAGCGGTTCGCCCCAGCTCTCCCACAGGGAGAGGGAGCCAACCGGTGCTCTCAATGAGTCATGGGTATCAGCAATGTTCCCTCTCTTTCGGGGAGAGAGTTAGGGTGAGGGGGAGCAACTGACATCGCGTTAAAGCCTCTCACCCCCACTCCCGAGAAGAACGCCGCGGGTGTTACTCGCCAGGGAACAGGAACGGGTTGATACTGCTGCGGGCAAAGCCTTCCTCTTCCATCTTGGCATCAAGCACTAATGACGCCAGATCGTCGGCCACCGCTTCCACCTGCGGGTCTTTTTCCTGATAGAGAAGCTTCAGGTAAGTGCCGCAATCGCCACAGCTTTCCGCTTTGATCGCCGCCTGCTCACTGTCCAGTGACCAGTAGTTGAGATCGCGCGTTTGCTCGCAGTTAGTGCATTTCACCCGCACCACGTGCCATTCGCTTTCACACAGGTTGCAATGCAGATAACGCAGGCCGTTCACCGTGCCGATGTGCACCATACCGGATACCGGCATACTGCCGCACACCGGGCAAAACTGGCGGTGCTCACCGTATTCGGCTCGCGCCTTACCGGGGATCTGGCTAGCCATCTGCGCCCAATACAGCGACAGGGCAGCCCAGATAAACGGCGCTTTATCGCTGCCCACTTTGGCAAACTCATGGTTCAGCAACGCACTGGCCATCAGCTCCAGCTCATGGGCGGAGGCTTTTTCCAGGTTTTCCAGCACCGGAACCACGTGTTCTGGTGCCTGTGGGCGCAATTCGGCGATCAGCGATGCCAGCAGTTTGTGCCAGTGTTCACTGCGCGGGTAAACGCTCACATCCAGCGGCGGTTTGCCGTTGGCGGCCCCCTGCACCAAGGCGGCAGTGAGATCGAGCACCAGCGGATTATCGTGGCACGCATTGTTCTGCGCGGCCGCGATACTGGCAGCAAAGTTAAGGTAATCGCCCAGCGGATGGTCTGTGGCCAATTGGCGCAGACGTTCAGCTCGGCGGGTATACAGGCTTTTCAGATTAGCGAAAAGTAACGGCGGAATGGTTTCCGCCGTTGTGGACTTCTCGCGCTGTGCCCCTAACTGCTCTTTAGGAACGATGCGGATACTCATCAGGGTTTATCTTCCTGTTGTTTCTCGCGGACCTCACGGTACCAGCGCGGATGGTGTTTCTTGGCCCAGGCCGCCGGAACAGTGCCTTCCACCATCGCGGTAATGGTGCCTTTTATCCACAGAGCGGCATAAATGTGCACCATAATCGTGATGATCAAGCCCACCGCAGCCAGCGAATGCACCAGCAACGCCAAACGGATCAGCGGGATAGGGAAGGCATGGGCGAAGTACGGCCGCCAGATGACGATGCCGCTGGCCAGCAACAGCACCAGACTGATGATCGCCACCCAGAATACGCATTTCTGCCCGAAATTATAACGCCCGGTGTCATCCCCCTCCACTTCCTCATTCAACGTGATTCTGTGGATGTTTTTGGCCCAAACCAGATCGTTGCGGTTGAACAGGTTATATTTCCAGTAGCGCAGGAACATGATCATGAACGCAGCGAACATAATCACCCCGGCAAAGGGGTGCAGAATGCGCGCCAGCTGTGGCGTTCCGAAAATGTTCATCAGCCAGTTGAAGGAGGGGAAGAAGAACCCCAGCCCGCTGATGGCTGCCAGAATAAAGCAGAACGCTACAACCCAGTGGTTCATCCGCTCCAGCGCGTTATAACGCTGAATTGGCTTTTCCTTCCTCATTTGCGCGTCTCCTCATCGTGTGGCTTGTCGTCATCTTCCTCTTCTTCGACGCGGTTTGGACCGACACCGATGTAGTGGAACACGCTAGCCGCAAAGGTGGCAGCAAAACCGACGGCTGCCAGCGGTTTCCAGATCCCTTTCCAGAAGGTCACCGCCGGGCTGATGGTCGGGTTGTCCGGCAAACCGTGATAAAGCTGCGGTTTGTCGGCGTGATGCAGCACGTACATCACGTGGGTACCGCCCACGCCCGCCGGATCGTACAGACCGGCGTTCTCGTAGCCACGGGTTTTCAGTTCACCGACACGCTCCGCGGCGATATCCTTCATCGCCTCTTTGGTGCCAAAGTGGATCGCCCCGGTCGGGCAGGTTTTCACACAGGCCGGTTCTTGGCCGACATCAACGCGGTCAACGCACAGGGTGCATTTGTACACCCGGTTGTCTTCCTTGTTCATGCGCGGCACGTCGAACGGGCAACCGGCGATGCAGTAACCGCAGCCGATACAGTGCTCAGACTGGAAATCGACGATGCCGTTGGCGTACTGGATAATCGCCCCTTCCGCCGGGCAGGACTTCAGGCAGCCAGGATCGGCGCAGTGCATGCAGCCGTCTTTGCGGATCAGCCACTCCAGTTTGCCGTGCTCCTCCACTTCAGAGAAGCGCATCACCGTCCAGGATTTGGCGGTCAGATCGGCGGGGTTATCATAAACCCCGACGTTGTACCCCACTTCATCGCGGATGTCGTTCCATTCAGAACACGCCACCTGACAGGCCTTGCAGCCGATACAGGTGGTCACATCAATCAGCTTGGCCACTTCTTCCTGGTGGTCACGGGCACGCGGGGCCGGTGTTAAACCATTGGTCGCGGATTTACGAATGATGTCTTGAGATTGCATTGCCATAACTCGTCTCCGTTACACCTTTTCCACGTTAACCAGGAACGCCTTGAACTCTGGCGTTTGCGTATTGGCATCGCCAACAAACGGCGTCAACGTATTGGCGATAAAGCCTTTCCGCGCCACACCCAGGTAACCCCAGTGGATCGGGATACCGATGGTGTCGACATCCTGCCCGTTCACCTGCAACGTGCGGATACGCTTGGTGACTACCGCCTTCGCCTTGATAAAGCCACGGTTGGAACTGACTTTCACCAGATCGCCGTTCTTGATGCCTTTCTTCTCGGCCAGCTTTTCACCGATCTCCACGAACTGCTGCGGCTGCGTGATCGCGTTAATCAGCGAGTGCTTGGTCCAGTAGTGGAAATGCTCGGTCAGACGATAAGTGGTGCCGACATACGGGAACTTGTCAGCTTTGCCCATCGCGGCCAGATCGTCTTTAAACACGCGCGCCGCCGGGTTGGACACCACGTTCGGGTGCAGTGGGTTAGTGCCAAGCGGCGTTTCAAACGGCTCGTAGTGCTCAGGGAACGGCCCTTCCGCCATTTTATCAATGGCAAACAGGCGGCCCATGCCTTCCGGCTGCATGATAAACGGCCCAACGTCGCTGCCTGGCGGTGCGGCGCTGTAGTCCGGGATATCAATCCCACTCCACTTGGTGCCATCCCACTCGATCAACTGACGTTTGGCATCCCACGGTTTACCGGCAGGATCGGCAGAAGCACGGTTATACAGAATGCGGCGGTTGAGCGGCCACGCCCAGGCCCAGCCCAGCGTGTTGCCAAGGCCGGATGGATCGGCGTTATCACGGCGCGCCATCTGGTTACCCGCAGGCGTCCAGCTACCGGCAAAGATCCAGCAACCGCTCGCCGTCGTACCGTCATCACGCAGATGCGCGAAGGTGCTGAGCTGTTCGCCTTTTTTCGCCAGCACTTTGCCTTCCGGATCGAGCACGTCCGCCAGCGCTTTGCCGTTGTTTTCCATCGCCACTTCTTCTGGTGCCGGAGCATCTGGAATCAGGTAGTTCCAGCTCATGTTCAGCACCTGCTCAGGCAATGCACCGCCTTCACGGCCGTACATCTCGCGCAGGCGCAAGAACAGCCCAGACAGAATTTCACCGTCTCCCAGCGCTTCGCCCGGAGCATCAGCCCCTTTCCAGTGCCATTGCAGCCAGCGGCCGGAGTTGACGATCGAACCGTTCTCTTCGGCAAAGCAGGTGGATGGCAGGCGGAACACTTCGGTCATAATCTTCGAAGGATCAACGTCATTCGATTCGCCGTGGTTCTGCCAGAAAGTGGCCGTCTCGGTATTCAACGGATCGATGGTCACCAGGAATTTCAGCTTGGAGAGCGCATCGACCACTTTGTGCTTGTTCGGGAACGATGCAACCGGGTTGAAGCCCTGGCAGAGGTAGCCGTTAACCTTGCCCTGCGACATCATTTCGAAGTACTGCAGCACGTCGTAGCCTTTGTCCCACTTCGGCAACCAGTCAAAGCCCCAGTTGTTTTCTTTCTGTGCTTTGTCGCCGTAGAAGCTCTTCATCAGGCTGACGAAGAATTTCGGGTAGTTGCTCCAGTAGTTCACCTGGCCCGGCAACAGCGTTTTCGGCGTGTTGGCCTTCAGGTAGGTGTCCAGATCCGGCTGTTTCTCGGAAGGCAGCGTCAGGTAGCCCGGCAGGCTTTGTGACAACAGGCCGAGATCGGTCAGGCCCTGGATGTTGGAGTGGCCGCGCAGGGCGTTCACACCACCGCCTGCCATCCCCATATTGCCGAGCAGCAACTGGATCATCGCCATGGTACGGATGTTCTGTGCGCCGACCGTGTGCTGTGTCCAGCCCAGGGCGTACAGGAACGAGGCGGTTTTGTCGTTGGCGCTGGTTTCGGCGATATATTCGCAAACCTTGATAAAGTCTTCGGTTGGCGTACCACAGATATTGTTTACCACTTCTGGCGTATAGCGGCTAACGTGCTGTTTCAGCAGGTTCCACACGCAACGCGGATCTTGCAGGGTGACGTCACGCTTGGCAAAGCCGTTCTCATCAAGCTGGTAGTTCCAGGTGGTTTTATCGTACTTGTGGTTTTCCGCGTCGTAGCCGCTGAACAGGCCATCGTCAAAGCTGAAGTCTTCGCGCACCAGCAGGCTGGCGTTGGTATAGGCTTCAACGTATTCACGGTTGATCTTGTTGTTGGTGATCAGGTACAGCAAGACGCCCGACAAGAAGGCAATGTCGGTGCCAGAACGGATAGGCGTGTAAAAATCCGCCACCGATGCGGTACGGGTAAAGCGCGGATCGATGACGATCAGCTTGGCTTTATTATGAATTTTTGCTTCCATCGCCCAGCGGAAACCCACTGGATGCGCTTCTGCCGCATTACCGCCCATGACGATAATTAAGTTCGCGTTCTTGATATCAACCCAGTGGTTGGTCATCGCACCGCGACCAAATGTTGGAGCAAGACTTGCTACCGTTGGTCCGTGTCAGACACGCGCCTGGTTGTCTACGGCAAGCATGCCGAGAGCGCGACTAAATTTTTGTGTCAGGTATCCGGTTTCGTTGCTGGAGGCCGAGGCACACAGCATACCGGTGGTCAGCCAACGGTTGACGGTGACGCCTTTATCGTTGGTTTTTACAAAGTTGGCATCGCGGTCTTCTTTCATCAGCTTGGCGATGCGGGTAAAGGCATCATCCCAACTGATTCTCTGCCATTTGTCAGAACCTGGCGCGCGATATTCCGGGTATTGCAGGCGGCTTTCGCTGTGGATGAAATCCACCAGACCGGCGCCTTTCGGGCAAAGCGCACCGCGGTTTACCGGATGATCCGGATCCCCTTCGATGTGGAAAATGCTCTCTTTGGCGTTTTTCGCGCCATCTCCAAGGCTGTACATCAACAGCCCACAGCCGACTGAGCAATACGTACAGGTATTACGGGTTTCACGGGCGCGCAGCAGCTTGTACTGCCGGGTTTCCGCTAACGCCACTTCCGGGGCAAAGCCCAGAGCAGCTACCGTCGTCCCTGCCATACCGCCAGCGCAGATCTTAAAGAACTGCCTTCTGCTGACCTGCATGGGGGTCTCCTTTCACTCGTGTTGTCACATTGTTTCAAATGGCGCTTTCCCCGATAAAGCTGGAAGCGCTAAAATCACTGTTCTTATGTTGGTTTGGCCAGAAGGCCGCAACGACGCCGCGATGATATCATAGCGGACTTGGGGTTGTTACAAACAGGTACCACTAAAGTGAACAAAATAGACCCAAAGCAACCTACAAACGCGACTGCGATCACAGGCATGATCCAGGCCCCGGTTTTTCAGCGCGGGCAACTGTCTGCTGCGCAGCAAGACTGGCTGGCGCAAGAGGTTCCGGTCGCGCTGGTCTATAACGGCATTTCCCACGTGGTGATGATGTGCACCCCTAAAGATCTGGAGGCCTTCGCCCTGGGTTTTTCCCTGTCGGAAGGTATTATCGACTCACCGCGCGATATCTACAGTATAGAGGTAAATCCCACCTGCAACGGCCTTGAGGTGCAGATTGAGCTTTCCAGCCGCCGTTTTAGCGGGCTAAAAGAGCGCCGCCGCGCGATGGCGGGCCGCACCGGCTGCGGCGTCTGCGGTATTGAGCAACTGGCGGATATCTTCCGCCCGGTCACTCCGCTGCCGTTCAGCCAAACCTTCTCGCTCGCCAATCTCGATCGCGCACTGGGGCAACTGCGTCAGGTACAGGAAGTCGGCCAGCATACCGGCTGCACTCATGCCGCCAGTTGGATCTCGCCGGAAGGTGAGTTGCTCGGCGGCTGTGAAGACGTGGGCCGCCACGTGGCGCTGGACAAAATGCTCGGCCTGCGCGCCAAACAGGGCTGGCAGCAGGGGGCGATCCTGGTTTCCAGCCGCGCCAGCTATGAGATGGTGCAAAAATCAGCAATGTGCGGTGCCGAGATCCTGTTCGTGGTCTCTGCCGCCACCTCGCTGGCGGTGGAGATCGCCGAGCGCAGTAACTTAACGTTAGTCGGTTTCAGCAAACCGGGCCGGGCAACGGTGTTTACGCATCCACAGCGCATTGTCGATTAGCACAGAAACCACACAACCCATACGGCATTGATAATCATTTTCAATCTCATTTAATACCCTATAATGGGACCCGATTGCTTATGCGGTGCTCATGCCTTGCGCCGCCCAACACCCATTGGAGACGATGATTATGAGTTATTCACTGCCATCCCTGCCTTATGCTTACGACGCACTGGAACCGCATTTCGATCAGCAAACGATGGAAATCCATCACACCAAACACCACCAGACCTATGTCAACAACGCCAACACCGTGCTGGAAGCTTACCCTGAGCTGGCTCCGCTGAGCGTTGAAGCGCTGATCCAGGATCTGGATAAAGTCCCTGCCGACAAACGCACCTTTATGCGTAACAACGCGGGCGGCCACGCTAACCATAGCCTGTTCTGGAAAGGCCTGAAAACCGGCACTACGCTGAGTGGCGATCTGAAAACCGCCATCGAGCGTGATTTCGGCAGCGTGGAGAAGTTCCAGGAAGAGTTCGAGAAAGCCGCAGCCACCCGTTTCGGTTCCGGCTGGGCCTGGCTGGTGCTGAAAGGCGACAAGCTGGCCGTGGTTTCCACCGCTAACCAGGACAGCCCGCTGATGGGCGAAGCCGTTTCTGGCGCCTCTGGTTTCCCGATTATCGGCCTGGACGTGTGGGAACACGCTTACTACCTGAAATTCCAGAACCGCCGCCCGGATTACATCAAGGCCTTCTGGAACGTGGTGAACTGGGACGAAGCGGCGAAACGCTTTACCGAAGCGAAAAAGTAACCGACGCGTTTCCAACACTGCCCGCACCGATGCGGGCATTTTTTTGTCTGCCTGTCACTAAAGCCTGGTCATTTATTGCCGATATTTTGTTCACTTAACGATCGCCTTGAATAGGAAAATCTTATGGCGGCACTGAAAACATTGGCAGGAAAGTTCACCCATCTCACCGTAGGTAAAAAGCTTTCGTTGGGATTTGCCTTGATTTTATTACTGGCCATCATTATCGCCAGCACCGGGGGATATTATCTTCGTCTTATTGAATCGCGTACCGAACGCATCGATTTCAGCGCCCAGATAACCAATGAAATCAGCCAGGCGAAATACGCCCGTGCCATGTTCGGCCAAACGTATAAAGTTGATTATCTGAACAGCAACCGCACGCATATCGAGAATGTGGTCAAGCTGATCGCTCATGCGCAGGAGCTGGATTGGGATCCGCATAGCCGCCAAGAGCTGGAGTCGCTGAAAGGGCTGATGAACAAATATCAGCAGCAGCGAGATAGCTTCCAGCAGGCGGTGGCGAAGAAAGATAGGATACGCGCCACCTGGAATATGTCCGAGCTGCAGGAGAGTCTGAGCCAGGTTGAACAACAGTTAGCCCAGGGCGAACTGCAGTTGGCTTTTGCCCAGCTCAACCAGAAGCTGACCCTGATCCGCTACTATGCCCGTGGCCTGCTGCTGAGCCCAACCAAGGAGGCAGAAACTCCGTTGTTGCTCGCCATCGACGACGCCCACAGCGCGGCCGATGCGATCAGCCAACGTTTACAGGACACCGACCGGCCATTGCTGCAACCGCTGTTGACGGCGCTGGATGAGTACAAAGACCGTATTGCGGTTTACCTACCGGCTTATGAAAACGAACAACAGCTCAGCCAGCAATTAGGCGACACCGCGCAGAAAGTCGATGCGCTGATCGGCGTCTTTATGAAAGACGAGCTGGCGCAAACCAATCAGAATATTGATACCGCACAGCTACAGATGGCGATCATTGCCGTGATTGCGATTCTCATGGGCCTGCTGGTGTCATGGCGCATCACATTACAGATTACCCGCCCGTTGCACACCACGCTGGCGCTGGCAGAGCGCATTGCAACCGGCGATTTGCGCCAGGCGCAAACCAGCACCCGCCGCGATGAGCTGGGCCAATTGCTGAATGCCGTGGCGGCCATGAGCCAGAATCTGCGCGATATGATCGAGAAAATCCAGATGGGCGTCAGCCAGGTGTCCACTGCCGCCACGGAAATTGCCGCAGGCAATACCGATCTCTCCTCACGTACCGAACAGCAGGCGGCGGCAGTGGAACAAACCGCCGCCAGTATGGAGCAGCTCACCGCAACGGTGAAACAGAATGCCGAAAACGCGCATCATGCCAATCAGTTGGCCACCGATGCCTCACAAACCGCACAGCAGGGCGGCCAGTTGGTGAGCCAGGTGGTCAGCACGATGCGTGACATTTCCGGCAGTTCACAGCGTATTGCCGAAATTACCACCCTGATTAACGGCATTGCTTTCCAGACCAACATTCTGGCGCTGAATGCGGCGGTGGAAGCGGCTCGAGCCGGTGAGCAGGGGCGCGGTTTCTCGGTGGTGGCCAGTGAGGTGCGCAATCTGGCCCAGCGCAGTGCGCAGGCGGCGAAGGAGATCGAAGGGTTGATTGCCGAGTCCGTCAGCCGCGTACAGACCGGCACCACCTTGGTGGAAAACACCGGCAACACCATGGAGCAGATCGTCCGTTCGGTGACGCACGTGCGCGATATCATGGCAGAGATTGCGGCCGCCTCCGATGAGCAAACGCGCGGCATCGCGCAGATCGGCCAGGCCATTGTGGAAATGGACCACACCACCCAGCAGAACGCCGCGCTGGTGGAAGAATCCGCTGCCGCCGCCGATTCGCTGGAGGAACAGGCGGAAATGCTGTTGCAGAGCGTTTCGGTCTTCCGCTTAGCCGATCGCCATGAGCCCAGTGAGGTGAAAACGGCAACGCTCAAAGCCCCTCCGGCCGGCAAACCGCGGGAAACCAGCACCACAGCAGAAAACAACTGGACCACTTTCTGACACGGTCCCGCCTGGTGATACCAGGCGGGTTGTGCTGTTGCTCACCGCCGACTCAGGGTATTCTGGGCTGTACCCCTGGTTTGCACTATGAAAGTGGAGGCAATGATGCAGCACCCCGAGGTTTATACCGGCAGCATCCAACCCTATGCAGGCATGCGGCCCAGCGCCATAGCCAAACGCCGGGTCGATGGCGCAGTGATACTCACCCCGCTAGGCTTGGTAGGAGATGAACAGGCAGAAAAGGTCCACCATGGCGGGCCGGATCGCGCGCTCTGCCACTACCCTCGTGAACATTATACCCACTGGCGCAAGCAGTTCCCGGCGCAGGCCGAGCTGTTCGAGGCCCCGGCGTTTGGTGAAAACCTTTCCACCCTCGGCCTGACCGAAGACAACGTGTTTATGGGCGATATCTACCGTTGGGGGGATGCGCTGATCCAGGTCACTCAGCCACGTTCACCGTGCTTTAAACTTAACGCACATTTCGCGATTGACGATCTCTCGGTGCTGATGCAACAAAGCGGCCGCTGCGGCTGGCTCTATCGCGTTATTGCAGCCGGTATGGTCAGCGGCGATCGGCCGCTTGAGCTGGTCACCCGCAGCAGCGACGTTTCTGTCGCCGAAGCCATTGGCATTGCCTGGCACCTGCCGTTCGACGCAGAGCAGTATCACCGCCTGCTGGCGGTAGCCGGGCTTTCTGCCAGTTGGAGCAAAACCATGCTGACGCGCATCACGTCCAGCAGAATTGAGGACTTCAATCGCCGCTTGCTTGGCCACTGAAGCAGGGGAAGAGCGTCTGGGGCGAGCCCTTGTGCCCCAGCATCGCAGTCAGAAGGCTTTTTTCGCGTAACCGGTCACCACTTTCAGGCCCATCTCACGGCCTAGCGCCGTCATTGGGTGCACTACGATCAGGCCGCGCACATTTTTCTTCAGCGAACCCATATCCGCCTGCTCTTTTTTGGTGATCTCACGGCTGAACGGCAGTTGGCTCAGCTTCTGGGCTTCTGCACTCAGCTTCTCTACGCGCACGTGCTTCAGGCGTTCAATTTCTGCCGCCAGCTTCTCTTTTTCTTTGGTGTGCTGCGCGATCAGGTCGACATTGCCCTGTTGGATCACCGCGGTATCTTTATGCTTCAGTGCGTCCAGCAGGTCGCTAAGGCGCTTAATCTCTGCCTTTTCTATCTCTTTCATGGTCTTTGGCCTGTGTATGCCGCTATTGGCACGCTAAAAATGATGCAGGCAGTATAGCAAAACGCCGATCGTTCGTCTTACGCAATTCCCGCTGACAGCCCGCTCATTTCGCAGGCTTTGGCCCCCACGCGCGCCAGCGCCTGGGTGTAGCGCGCATCAAACGGATAACAGCAGGAAAGCCGCAGCCCATTACGATAACGCCCGCTGGGGGAATACAGCGTGCCCGGCGTCAGGCAGATCTGTTCTTCAAGCAACTGGTGGAACAGCGCTACCGCATCCACCGCCGGCGGGAACTCAACCCAGAACACAAATCCCCCTGCGGGCTGCGTCGCCCGCGTGCCGCGCGGGAAATGGCGGGCGATCAGCGCTCTGGCCTCTTCCACCTGTGCGGCATAGCGTTTGCGCAGGTTGCGCAAATGATGATCGTAGCCACCGGCTTCCAGAAACGTCGCCAGCGTTTCCGACAGCAGCAGTGACTCCGACATGGAAGAGACCGCCTTCAGCTTATGCAGCGCTTCGCTAAAACGCCCACCGGCCACCCAGCCAATGCGGAAATCCGGTGCCAACGTTTTGGTAAAGCTGGAGCAGAACAACACCCAGCCATCGCGATCGAACGATTTCACCGCCGGGCTGAGCGCACTGCCGAATTGCAGTTCGGCGTACAGACCATCTTCGATCAGTGGCACCTGGTGATCGTTCATCAGCCGTGCCAGCCGTTTTTTCGCCGCCAGCGGCATGGTGCATCCGAGCGGGTTTTGCACCGTCGGCATGGCGATCACCGCATTAAGGCGTTTTTCTTGCAGCAACAGTTCCAGTGCGTCCAAAGAGAGGCCATGCTGCGAGTCGGTCGGGATCTCCAAGGCTTTCAGCCCCAGGCTGGCGAGCAGCGGCAGCAGGTAAAAGTAGGTTGGCGATTCCAGGCCCACGCAATCGCCCGGTTTGGTGGTGGCGCGCAGCGCCAGTTGCAGCGCCTCCATGCAGCCGTGCGTCAGGGTGATATCTCCTGGCTCCAGCAACATACCCAAGGTCATTGAGCGCCGGGCGACCTGCTGGCGCAGCCGCAGGCTGCCGGGGGGCAATGCGTATTGCCCGATCAGGTTCGGCTGGCGGCGCAGTTGTGAAGCAAGCATACGCCCCAGCTTGCTGCCGGGATAAAAATCGCTGGTTTGTGGGCAAGCCAGCGACAGATTGGTAAACGCCGGATTCTGCTGGGCGGCAAACACGGTATCGATCAACGCCAGCACGTCATCCGCCGGTTTTTCTATGCGGTTACTGGGGGCCGAGGCGGTTTTCAGCGCCGGTAGCGTGGCACGCACATAGAAGCCGGACTGGGGCCGCGCTTCGATCAGCCCACGGTCTTCCAACTGGCGGTAAGCCGCCACCACGGTATTGATGCTGACGTTATGGGTCTGCGCGCAGCGCCGTACCGAAGGCAGGCGGCTGCCGGGCAACAGGGTGCCACGGCGAATCGCCACCGCCAGCGTATCAGCCAGTTGTCGGTAACGAATGTCCGGGGTCTCATCAAGCAGGGTCACAGTTTGGCTCCAATTAATGGTTACAGTTTTAAAATAGCGTAACTGTAACCATAACAATACTGCATTTCTGGTTCTGTCACCATTCCCCTTCGGCCCTTATGCTGATAACCAACCCGCATCTCTACCCTTTAGGAGCTTTTCTATGCTGGATTCAGCCTTTGTCAGTTACGTTACCGTGATGTCAATTACCCCCGGCCCCAACAACCTGTTGCTGGCATCGTCCGGCGTCAACTTCGGCATCCGCCGTACCTTACCGATGGTGTTCGGTATCAGTGCCGGTTGTGCGGTTCAGCTTGCGCTGACCACCACGCTGCTGGCCGTGATCATCAACTGGGCTAGTGCCATCCGCTTCCCATTGGCCGCGTTAGGTTGTACCTATCTGCTGTGGCTATCGTGGAAACTGTTCAAAGCCGCGTCACCGGATGCCACACAGCAGGCGCAGCCAATGCGCTTTATCGGCGGTGCATTGTTCCAAGCGGTCAACCCGAAAGCCTGGCTGATGGTGATTAATGTGGCGATCCTGTTCACCCCGCGCGAAGGGGCCACCCTTAGCCACACGCTGCTGACTATTGCCGGTTTTACAGCGGTAAATATCCCTTGCGTTCTGGTGTGGGCATTGATGGGCGATCGGCTGCGCCACGCGCTGCGCGTGACCTGGAAGCTGAGATTATTTAACGCGCTGATGGCAGGTTTGATGGCCACAACCGCATTGTGGCTGCTGTTTGATGAATGGCGTACTGCCTTCGCTTAAGGCTTTTGCGCACCCAGCGGAGAGAGGCGGGAGGGTTGTTTGGCTCCGATACCGGCCAGCAGTTCGGTCACCGACAGCACCATGGTGGAACGCACCATCTGCTGGTAACGCTGGTGCTGCATGGCAATCAGCGATTCATCGGCTTCGCCGGGCTGCAGAAAGGTCGGCACCGGCGGCAAGGCGCTGACACAGTGCAATTCGCTAAAAGGGCCAAGGATTTCGTCATCGATAAAGCGGTATTCCGAGCCATCGTGATTCAGTTCTTCACGCATCGCCATCAGCAGTTCAGCATCTTCATACTCGTGGCGTGAAATCACGCCCAAGCCGTACATCAGCTTGAGACGGACCGAAAGTTCGCCCAGCGGCCCTTCGCCGGACAATAGCGGTTCGACGGCATATTTCACCGCGTAGTCGTCTTTGCGGAACACTTGAACCACCAGTACGTTAAGCGCTTCTGCCAGCAGATCGACCGCTGCAATCAGAAAACTGCGCACCGTCTTACCTGCGTTCAGTTTTTCCAGAACTTTATTTTCAAATGCCTGTGCTTGTTCCATCATCGCTTTTCGCATGGCGTGGGGACTGTACTTTAACACTCTATTGTTCATCAATCGTTGCCACTAACCAGGCTTCGTTGACGCGATCCGTTGGCAAACGGACTGCGCAGCGTACACGGAGTCAGTACAGAGGTCGAGCATACTCTTATGCCAGGCTCCCCCGTTCCCTCACCCCGGCCCTCTCCCACAGGGAGAGGGGGGGCACATGCCCAACCTGCTTAGCGCTGCTGCATGGCGTTATAGGCAGCGACCGCTTCGCTCACTACGGCACTGTCAGCCGGTAAACCGGAGATTTGCGCCAGCGCGGCCTGTGGCCCGAGCGTTGCCAGCAGTTCCACCAGCTCTTTGGCCTGCGGATCTTGCTCACTGCGATAGCTCATGGCGGCAGCAATGCCCTGGATCAGATTGGCGTGCGGCAGGCCGTATTCCAGCGTGCCCAACAGCGGTTTGATCAGGCGATCGCCCGCGCTCAGCTTACGCAGCGGCTGGCGGCCAACGCGCTCTACGTCATCGTGCAAGTACGGGTTTTCAAAGCGTGACAGGATTTTGTTGATGTACGCCGCATGCTTGTCGGCCTCAAAACCGTAACGCTTGATCAGCACCGCACCGCTCTCTTCCATCGCACCTTTCACGGTCTGGCGAATCGCCGGATCGAGGATGGCATCGCGGATGGTCAGTAAGTTAGCCTGCTGGCCAAGATAAGCGGTGATCGCATGGCCGGTGTTGAGGGTAAACAGCTTACGCTCAACGAACGCCATCAGGTTGTCGGTCAGTTCCATGCCAGCAATTGCCGGCGGCTGGCCCTTAAACTGGGTTTGATCGACAATCCATTCGCTGAAGGTTTCAACCGTGACTTCCAGCGGATCGTTGCTGCCCGCTTCTGCAGGCGGCACGATGCGGTCTACGGCGGAATCGACAAAGCCGACATGCTGCTCAACCCAGGCCTGCTCATCCTGCGGCAGCGCATCGAACACGTGCTGCTTCAGTTGGCTGGTGCCGCGCACCATGTTCTCGCAGGCGATGATGTTCAGCGGCTGGGTATTCCCTTGCTGATGGCGTTTAACCAGCCCTTTGGCGATCGTCCCGGCGATCCTCGCCAGGATCTGCGGGCCCACGGCGGTGGTCACGATATCCGCAGTCGCGATCAACGCCACCACCTCTTCGCTGCCGCTGTTGACGGCGCTGACGTTGTTCACGTTCTCAACCCGCGCCTGCTCACCCACCACATGCACCTGGTAGCTTTTGCGTTTGTTCAGCTCATCCAGCACCGTCTGGTTAACGTCAGCAAAAGTCAGTTCGGCATGTGCATCGGCGAGCAGTTTGCCGATAAAACCACGGCCGATATTCCCGGCTCCGAAGTGTAATGCTTTCATAGTCCTACCTTATTAATGTAGAAGGGTGCAGCAAGCTGCACCCTTTAAAATGATTCTGTTTTATCAGGCTTTCTTGCCGCCAAGCAGATCCAGCACTTCCTGCACGCTAGTGGTGTTCGCCAGCCGCTCAATCACGCTTTCGTCATCCAGTGCATTGGTCAGACTGGTGATCACCTGGATATGCTCGTTATTGCGGGCGGCGATACCAATCACCAGGCGCGCCACTTCATCTTCTTCGTCACCGAAGCGCACGCCGTGCGGATACTGGCAGAACACCACGCCGGTGCGCAGCACGCGGTCTTTGGCTTCGATGGTGCCATGCGGCACGGCAATCGACTCGCCCAGGTAGGTGGAAGTCAGCTTCTCACGCTCCAGCATCGCCGGAACATACTCAGGCTCCACGTAGCCGCCTTTCACCAGTTGCTCACCCGCAAAGCGGATTGCCTGCTCTTTGTCGGTCGCATGCAGATTGAGGAACACGTTGCTTTCGCTCAGTTTGAACAGGTTCTGTTCGCTGGCTTCAAAGCTGTCGTCCAACGTGGCGATCACTTTCTGCTCGGTTTCGCTGGTTTTGTTTGCCGCCACCAAACGCGCGGTCAAATCGTTATACAGCTGGCTGTCAAGGAAGTTGGTCAGCGAGATGTGCTGGGCCTGCGGCGCATGGCGCATCGCACGCTCGGTGAGATCGCGGTGGGTAATCACCAGATCCACATCGTCCGGCAGGCTGTTAATCGCGCAGTTGGTCACGGAGATCTGTTTCAACCCGGCGTCTGCCACTTTCTTACGCAGCACACCGGCCCCCATGGCGCTGGAACCCATACCGGCGTCGCAAGCCACGATGATTTTACGCACGGTGCTCAGATCGCCATCTACCGCAGCGTTAACCGCCGCCTGGCCACCTTTGGACTGAGCTTTCATGTCCTGCATACGACGGGTTGCTTCTTCCAGATCGTCTTCTTCTTTCACTTTTGACGTTTTCAGCAGGAAAGAAGAAACCACGAAGGAAACCAGGAAGGCCGCGAAGATCGCCGTCAGGTTGGCAAAGTAGGCACCTTTTGGCGTCATGGCCAATACCGCCAGGATAGAACCGGGAGACGCTGGGGACACCAGGCCGCCGTTCAGCACGGTCAGGGTGAACACACCGGTCATGCCGCCCAGAATAACCGCCAGGAGCAGACGTGGGTTCATCAGCACATAGGGGAAGTAAATCTCGTGAATACCGCCCAGGAAGTGGATGATCGCCGCACCGCCCGCAGACTGCTTGGCGCTGCCGCGGCCGAAGAACAGGTAGGCCATCAGCACGCCCATACCTGGGCCTGGGTTGGCTTCGATCAGGAAGAAGATCGACTTACCGGCTTCGGTTGCCTGCTGGATGCCCAGCGGCGAGAAGATGCCGTGGTTGATGGCGTTGTTCAGGAACAGGATTTTCGCTGGTTCGACGAAGATCGAGGTCAATGGCAGCAGGTTGTTAACCACCATGATATGCACGCCAGCCGACAGAATCTTGGACAGAGCTTCGACCAACGGGCCAATGGCGAGGAAGGCGAGGATCGCCAGCAGCATACCGATGATACCGGCGGAGAAGTTGTTCACCAGCATCTCGAAGCCGCTTTTGATCTTGCCGTCTACCCAGCGGTCAAAATGTTTGATCGCCCAGCCGCCCAGCGGACCAACAATCATCGCACCGAGGAACATCGGCATATCGGCCCCGACGATCACCCCCATGGTGGTGATCGCCCCCACCACACCACCACGCTCGCCGCCCACCAGCTTACCGCCGGTGTAGCCGATCAGCAGTGGCAGCAGATAGGTGATCATTGGGCCGACCAGCTTGGCTAGCGTTTCGTTAGGTAACCAGCCGGTAGGAATGAATAGCGCGGTGATGATACCCCAGGCGATGAATGCGCCAATGTTGGGCATCACCATATTACTCAGGAAGCGGCCAAAGTTTTGCACTTTAACCTTGATATCTGGTGAAAACATAAAACACACCCCTATTGTTACGCGCTGACAATAAGAGCGCGTGATAATTGTTGTAACGTTCCAGCCATGTTGATGCTGTCTGCGAAACGGACTCTACCACGCTCTTTTTACTGCGCGAACCTCCCGGAAAAATTGTGACACATATCACAAATAGCACCCCAACAACTGGGCATTTATCGTGATTTAAGTCACATTTATCCAGTGTAAAAAAAGCACAGCAGGTTGTTAATCGCACAAAACACAGTAAAAACGAGATATAAATCACACTTTATCTTCGGGTATTTGTTCTTAAATTGTGACATTAATCACAATTTATTTTACATACGCTAACCAAGGCATAACCAGAAAGCGCATCTTCCCTGTGGGCATGCACTCCGCCAGCCGTTAACCGTGGAGCGCATGAAAGAAAACTACATTAAAAGAAGTGATGAATCGGTGGTATTCCACCTAGTTGAAGTGTAGTACTGAGTGGCAGTGTGGCAAGTGATGAGAACAACACAGGATAAAGGCCGGGGGGCCAATCTGCTTGGCCCCACCTGCATCGCTCAAGTTACAGCGTCGTTTATGCCTTAATGCATTACCGCCTGCACGGCTTTTTGTGCATTCAGAAAATCGGGCTGCTTGGCCACCAGGCTCGCCATCATGCTGTTGTACTCCGTTGCCTGCTGCTGGGTACGGAACTGCACGCCACCATTGTTGAAACTGACCTGATTACCCTGCGCCTGGAGGAAATCGCCGACCTGCACCAGATCCTGCACAAAGCTGGTGGTGGTTGGAATGGCTGGCATCAAGGCATTGGCCGGTGCGGTGACAATCTTGTCATACACCTGGCCGTAAACCGCTTTCAGATCGTCCGGCTGTTTCAATGCCGCACGCGCGCTATCCGCCTGCGACTTCGCCGACTGAATCTGCTGCCCCAGCAGATTCAGCGCCCCTGTCGACTGCTTCAGGGTATCGCGCTTGATCATGTAATCCTGCGCGGTGTGGATCTGGTTAATCTGATCCAGCACCGGAGTCAGGCTCGCTTCAACCGACTTCGACAACTGCTGGGAAAAACCGACCAAAATGGCGTAATCACCGGCATAGTTACCGAATTTCTGTTTCTGATCTTCGCTCAACGTCGGGATGCTCACGCCGCTGCGCATAACCGTATTCTGCAAGTAATCAACGAATGCCTTGCGCTGCTCTGGCTCTTTATCGCCGCAGGCGGTCAGTTGCATAACCACCAACAATGCCAACACCGGTGCCAACCAACGCGCGAAACCTCTGCTCTGGATCCCTACCGCCATGTGACATAACTCCTGTTGATAAACGTACCTATATAGACTCCATACCTGTTACTGCTTTCCCTGCGCCCCACCTTATCGTCGCTAACCGCAAATTCTTCAGGGGGCTATAAGAATAGATCAACTGAATGCGATGCGATACGCGATTCGGCTTTCTGGGCACATTCAGGCGCTAAAAGCATCGTTTTAATGGGCAACGGCGGATAAAAGGATGTTGCGATGAAGATGAAACAGGGCCAGATCTCTCCGGCCCTGATAACTGCTAAAACACCAGCGCCTGCCCGTCTTTACGGCTTTCGGTGGCCGCAATATAGAACCCCTGCGGATCGCGGATAATCGCCTGCGCCCCGCCGAAGCTGTAGGTCTGCAGCGGATCTTCCAGCACCACGTTATGGCCCATGGCCCGCAGCGCCGCCAGCGTATTACGATCCATCGAAGGCTCGACGATCACCTCACGCCCGGCGACGATCCGCCAGCGCGGTGCGTCGATCGCCGCCTGCGGGTTCTGCTTATGCAGCATAATACGCAGCGCCATCTGCAAGTGCCCCTGCGCCTGCATCGGCCCGCCCATCACGCCGAACGACATCAGCGGCTGCCCATGGCCATCCAGGGCGAACGCCGGAATAATGGTATGGAACGGGCGCTTGTTGCCCGCCACCACGTTCGGGTGTTGTTTATCCAAGGAAAAACCGGCGCCACGGTTTTGCAGGCTGATACCGGTGCCCGGCACCACCACGCCTGAACCAAAGCCCATGTAGTTCGACTGAATAAACGACACCATCATGCCGTTCGCATCGGCGGTAGAAAGATACACCGTGCCGCTCTGCGTCGGCGCGCCGAAGGTGAAGTCACCGGCTTTTTGCGGATCGATCAGCGCCGCACGCGTTTTCAGGTAGCTGTCGCTCAGCAAACGCTCGGCAGGGAATTCCATGTGTTCTTCGTCGGCCACATAGCGATCCAGATCGGCCAGCGCCAGCTTCATGGCCTCGATCGACAAATGCAGCCACGCCACGGAATCCGGCTGATAGCGGCCGATATCCCACTGTTCAAGAATGCCCAACGCAATCAGCGTGGCGATCCCTTGGCCGTTAGGCGGCAACTCATGCACCGAGCCACCGGCAAACGGGCGCGAAATCAGCTCAACCCAATCGGCCCGATGATTTCTCAGATCGTCCATACTCAGCGCCGCGTTATGCTCGCGGGCAAACGCCACCATTCTTTCCGCCAATTCGCCACGGTAAAACGCCTCGCCCCGAGTAGCGGCAATTTTTTCCAGCGAAGTAGCCTGATCGGGGTTACGGAACGGCTCACCGGCGCGCGGCGGCTGGCCGTTAGGCGCAAAGCAGGCGCTAAAACCCGGCTGATCGCGCAGCTTGCTGTAGCCCCGCTGCCACAGCGCACCGATCAACGGAGAAACCGGGAAACCGTTACGCGCGTAATCGATGGCTGGCTGCGCCAGCGTGGTGAGCGGCAGAGTCGCGAAGCGTTCCGCCAACGCCACCCAGGCGGAAACCGCACCCGGCACCGTTACCGCATCCCAACCCAGCTCCGGCATCGCCTGCCGCCCGGCAAAGGTTTCTGGCGACCAGGCACCCGGCGCACGGCCGGACGCATTTAACCCATGCAGCTTTTTGCCGTCCCAAACGATGGCAAACGCATCGCTGCCGATACCGCAACCGGTAGGTTCCACTACGGTTAAGGCGATGGCGGTGGCGATCGCCGCATCCACCGCATTGCCGCCTTGCTGCAGCATACGCAACCCGGCCTGCGCCGCCAGCGGCTGCGAGGTGGCTACCGCATTGGCTCCCATCATCGGCACGCGCCAGGATGGATAACCCTGGCTAAAATCCCATTCTCCACTCATCACTCTTCCTTTTTGTCAGTCGTTACGCGGATCGAGCGCGTCACGCAGCCCGTCACCCAGCAAATTGAAGCCCTGCACGGTGAGAAAAATGGCGATCCCTGGGAAAATCGACATCCAGGGCGCCTGTTCCAGATAACCTTTTGCCGTATTCAGCATCGCCCCCCACGAAGGATTAGGCGGCTGCTGGCCCAGCCCGAGAAACGACAGACTGGCTTCGGTAATAATCGCGGCGGCAATCGCCAGCGTGGCCTGCACCAGGATCGGCGACATCACGTTGGGCAACACATAGCGCAGCACAATCCAGCGGTCCGGCAGGCCGATGGCGCGCGCGCCGTCGATATACTCCTCATGGCGGATCGCCAACACTTGGCCACGGGTCAGTCGGGCGAAAATCGGCATCGCCGACAGGCCAATGGCGATCATCGCATTGCCTAGGCTCGGGCCGAGAAAGGCCCCCAGCGCAATCGCCAGGATCAGGAACGGGCAAGCCAGCAGCGCCTCGATAACGCGTGAAATCACGCCGTCCCAAATTCCCTGCCAGTAACCGGCAATCAGGCCGAGCGGCACGCCAATCACGATGGCAATCAGCACCGAAACACAGCCCGCCAGCAGCGAAGTGCGCGCCCCCCAGATAAGACGAGATAAGATATCCCGCCCCAGTTCGTCGGTGCCGAGCCAGTACAGCTCCGACGGTGGCTTACGCACCGCCAGAAAGTTGGCTTTCACCGGGTCGAACGGGGCCAGCCAGGGTGCCAGCAGCGCCAGCGCCACAAACAGCAGCACGATCGCCGCCCCTATCATCGCGCTTTTATTGGCGAGAAACTTTTTCAGCACCCGATTTTTCGGCGCGCGCAGCGGCGCGGCCGTGACCGCCCCAGAAACCAAAACGTCACTCATGGTCAGCCTCGCATTTTCGGGTTAATCAGCACGTAGAGCACGTCCGCCAACAGGTTCAGCAGCAGGAAACCGATCGCCACTACCAGCACCACGCCCTGCACCACCGCGTAATCACGGTTAAACACCGAATCGACAATCATCTTGCCAAAACCGGGCAGCGTGAATACCTGTTCGGTCAGCACCGCGCCCCCCAGCAGTTCGCCAAACAGCAGCGTGGTCAGGGTGACGATCGGCACCAGCGCGTTGCGAAAGGCGTGTTTGAGGATCACCCGTAGCGGCAACAGCCCTTTAGCCCGCGCGGTGCGGATATAGTCGGCCTTCAGGACGGTAATCATCGAAGCGCGGGTATGGCGCATCAGCGTGGCTGCCAAGCCGGTGCCCAGCACCAGCGCAGGCAGCAGCAGCGTTTTGAGATTCTGCGGAATGCTCTCACTGAGCGGCACATAGCCAGAGGCGGGAAACCACTGTAAATGCACCGAAAACAGCAGAATCAGTAATATCCCCAGCCAGAAATGCGGCACCGAAATCCCCGAAAGTGCCACAAAGTTGGTGGTGTGATCGACCCAACTGCCCTTACGCACCGCCGCAATAATCCCCATGCCGATCCCCACCAACAGCGCCACAATCATCGCCAACAGCGACAGCTCCAGCGTGACCGGCAGTTTGCTGATAATCAGCTGCGTAACCGGCTCTTTGGTGCGCAGTGAAATCCCTAAATCACCGCGCAGCGCGTTGCTTACCCAGTAAAAATACTGTGCCGGGATCGGATCGTTGAGGTGATATTCCTCGCGCAGTTGCGCAATTACCTCCGGATCGCGCTCTTCGCCCGCCATGGCTAACACCGGGTCACCGGGCAGCAGCTTTTGCAGCGAGAACACCATAATGCTCACCAGCAGCAGCGTGGGGATGGCCAGCAGCAGGCGTTTGCAGATCAATTCAACCATCAGTGCTTCTCCGCTTGCCTTCAGGGCGCCATTTTCACGTCGGCAAGGCGCACCAGGCCGTCCGGCCAGGCCTTAAAGCCTTCCAGCTTTTTATTCAGGCCAAAGATGCGCGGTTCAAAATAGAGGTAGGCAATCGGCATATCGATATTCAACTGCTTCACCACTTTGTCATACAGCGCCTGGCGCGCCGCCGGATCGTTGGTCTGGCGCGCCTGCGTCAGCCATTCATCGACCTGCGGATTGCTGTAGCCACCGTCGTTAAGCGTGCCTTTGCTGTGAACAAACGAGAAAATGCTGCCATCGGGATCCGGCCGCCCGGACCAGCCTGACAGGCTGAGCTGGTATTCGCCGCGCTGTTGACGATCGAGCAAGGTAGCGAACTCATTCATCTGCAGGTTGAGGTTAAAACCAGCCTCGCCCACCATCGCCTGAAGCACCTGGCCCACCTGCTGTGAAGCCGGGTTATTGGTTACCAGCAGCGTCACGTCGAGCGGCGTCTTTACCCCCGCCGCAGCCAGCAAGGCTTTGGCCTTCTCAACATCGCGTGGCGCAATCGGCATGTTGACGTGGTAAGGGCTGACGGTGGAAATTCCCTGATTGGCCGGGGTAAACAGCCCTTCAAACGCCACCTGATTCAGCGCATCGCGATCGATCGCCAGCGAGAAGGCTTCGCGCACCCGCGCATCTTTGGCGAACAGATTGTTAGGGTCGACTTTGCCATTGCCAATATTGAAAGTAATGCCCTGATAACCCAGGCCGGTCACCTTGGCCAGGCTCAGTTTGGGATCGGCTTCCACGGTTTTCACATCGCTGGCGGCAATCCCTTCCGTCAGATCGAGATCGCCAGAGCGCAGATTCGCTAAGCGCACCGAGGCGTCGGGGATGGGCAGGAACACCACCTTATCGAAGTGGTAGGCAGACTTGTTCCAGTAGTTTTCGAAGCGCTTGAGTACGATGCGATCCTGCTGCACGCGGCTGTCAAACTGGTACGGACCGGAACACACCGGGTGGGCAGTGAAATCCGCTTTGGCAGCGGCTTTCGGTGCCAACATCGCTCCAGCACGATCGGTAAATTGGCTGAGCAGCGCCGCGTCGGCGGTTTTCAGGTGCAACACCACCTGATAAGGCCCGCTCACCTCGATGGACTCAATGGAAGAGATTTCGCTTTTGCGCAGCGATCCCGGCAGGGTTAATGCCCGTTCGAGATTGAATTTCACCGCCTGGGCGTCGAATTTTTCCCCATCGTGGAAAGTGACCCCTTGGCGCAGATTCATGGTGAGGGTCTTGCCCTCATCGCTCCACGCCCAGTCGGTGGCCAACCCCGGCACAATCTTCAGGTTTTCATCAATATCCACCAGCCGGTCGCACATCGCCGCAAACACGAAGCGGCCATAGTAGGTGCGCGCCAGGTGCGGATCCAGCATGTCTGGATCGGCCCCTAAGCCAATACGTATCGTGCTTTCTGCCTGTGCCTGAACGCAGGCTCCTGTCAGCAGCAGGCCACCGAGCGCACTCAATACAATATGACGTCCTTTCATCGCTTCACTTCTCCATAGGGGTTGATGATTTTTGATTAACTGCCTGCTCAAACAGCGCGCGGCGGCGTAAAAAGGCGGATGACGGTGGGGCAATTTCAATCACGCTGCGGTCGCGATTAATCTCTTGCCAGCGATGGCAAGCCACCTGGCGCCCCCCTGCTAAAACCTGATTAATCGGCTCATGTTGACGGCATTCCTCGCGAACGTGCGGGCAACGGGTGTGAAAACGGCATCCGCTGGGCGGTGCGGCCGGGTTCGGCAAATCGCCCAGCAGCATCGGTATGTCGCGCTCCACGCCGGGCTTTAGCTGCGGCGCACAGGCGATCAGCGCCTGGGTATAGGGGTGCAGCGGCGCGTCGAAAATCTCATCGACGCTGGCCAGTTCGACGATCTGCCCGAGGTACATCACCGCCACGCGATCGCTCATATGGCGGATCACCGCCAAACCGTGCGCCACGATCACCATGGTCAGGCCAAACTGTGATTTCAGGTTCTCCAGCAGATTAACCACCTGCGCCTGCACCGACACATCCAGCGCAGAAACCGGCTCATCCCCCAGCAGCAGTTTGGGGCCACTGGCCAGCGCGCGGGCAATGCCGATGCGCTGGCGCTGGCCGCCGGAAAACTCGTGCGGATAGCGCTGAGCCCAGGCAGCGGGCAGGCCGACGGTGCGCAGCAGTTGATGCACTTTTTCCTGGCGATCGCGGCTCGACAGCGACTCATGCAGCCAGATCGGCTCACCCACGATGTTTTCTACCGTCATGCGCGGGTTCAACGAAGCAAACGGATCCTGAAAAATAATCTGTAGCTCCCGGCGCAGCTGATTCAGCCGGGTGCCGCTGGCGTGGGTAATCTCTTCCCCCTGATAAAACACCTGCCCGTGGCTGGCCGCGAGCAGACGCAGCAGCAGGCGGCCGAGCGTCGATTTACCGGAACCGGACTCACCGACGATCGCCAAGGTTTCGCCGGGCATCACTTGCAGCGAGACGCGATCAACGGCGGTTACCTGTTTGTTACGTTTAAACAGCGACGTGGGGCCGCTAAAGGTTTTGCTCAAATCGGTACAGGCAAGAATAGGCGTTGTCATATTGATGCTCCCTGAGCCACGGAATGTTCCAGCGGGGCGCGGAAACAGGCCACCTGATGCTGCGGATTCAGCACTTGCAACAGCGGTTTTTGCTGATGGCAACGTACTTCGGCAAACGGGCAACGGGTGGCAAAACGGCAGCCTGCGGGCATCTGTTCCGGCAGCGGCACGTTGCCAGGAATGGTCGCCAGCTTGGCGCTGCGGGCACCGAGGCTGGGGATCGACCCCATCAAACCGATGGTGTAAGGGTGTTGCGGATCGTTAAACACCTCTGCCACTTCGCCGCTTTCCACCACCTGCCCGGCGTACATCACCGCCACCCGCTGCGCCACTTCGGCCACCACGCCCAAGTCGTGGGTGATCATCAGCACCGCGGTGCCGGTTTCCTGCTTCAGCCGGTTGAGCAACACCAGGATTTGCGCCTGGATAGTGACGTCGAGCGCGGTGGTCGGTTCATCGGCAATCAGCAGCTGCGGGTGGTTGATCAACGCCATGGCGATCATCACGCGCTGACGCATGCCGCCGGAAAGCTGGTGTGGGTAAGATTTCAAGCGCATTTCCGCTGCCGGGATCTGCACCTTTTCCAAAATCTCCAGCGCCACATCCATCGCTTCGCGGCGGCTGCAATTACGATGGCGCATCACCGCTTCGCTGAGCTGATCGCCGAGCGTGAACGCCGGATTGAGCGAGGTCATCGGCTCCTGAAAAATCATCGCCATCTGGTTGCCGCGCAGATCGGCGTATTCGCGAGGGCTTAACTGACGCAGATCGTGATGATTGAAATACATCTCACCACCGTTGACCTGAGCGCTGCTGGGCAATAATCCCATCAGCGCCAGCGAGGTAATGCTCTTGCCACAGCCGGACTCCCCCACCAGTGCCAGCGTTTCCCCCGCGTGGACGGTGAGTGAAATATTATCCAGCACCGTGACCGGTGAACCGCTGAACTGAACGTTAAGATCCTGCAGGCGCAGCACCGGAGCGCTGGCGGAAGAAAGGCTCATGGCAGCTCCTCGTCACCTTGGTTGATCGCTTCAAGCAGCGCCTGCTGCAGCGCCAACAGGTGCTCACGCATCGCCTGCGCGGCCTCCACCGGCTGGCGCGCCGCAATGTGCTGAACCAAGCGAACGTGGTGATGGTCATAATTTTCCAGCCGCGCTGGCGTGCGCGCCTGCACGCGCAGATGCTGCCAGGCGGGTTCACGACGCACGGCGTCAATAGCATCAAACAGGCTGAGCATCAGGCGGTTACCTGCGGCTTCGGCAATGGCGCGGTGAAAGGCGCTGTCCCACAGCTCATGTTGATCGCTATCGTTCAGCGTGATGTTATGCATACGCTCTAATAAGCGCTGCATCAGGGCGATCTGCTCCTTGCTGGCACGCAGTGCCGCTAAACGCGCCAAACCTGGCTCCAGTTGGATCCTCGCTTCCATCACCTCCAGCAGGTTGGACTGCTGCGGCAAATCCTGTAATTGCAGCGGCTGCACCGGCGCTGCCGGGCCGACAAAGGTTCCCTTACCCTGCTTGCGCCAGATCCGCCCTTCCTCTTCCAGCACGTTCAGCGCCCGGCGAATCTCACGCCGCCCCACGGCAAAACGTTCCGCCAGCTCGCGTTCGGTGGGCAGGGCCAGATCGGGTTGAATGTCGTCTTGCTGCAGCAATTGACGAAGTTTTTCCAATGCGGAACTGGAGTTTGCGGTATGGCCAGCCATCTCATCCATTTATTGGTTCGCCTATAAATTAATCAAAAAAAGAGATTAAAAAAGGTTTTTGTTACGTATAAGTTAAAATTAAGTTATCACAAGGCTATTAATCGCACAACATGCGTTATTAATACATAAGCAAGAAAAGAACCAATTTTTATTGGTTCAAGATGGAAAACGTAGATTTCCAGTTAATGCATTGAATTAAATGATAATTATATTCAGGAGTAAGCAGAGCAAAGAGAGAGGCTCTTGAGGCAAAGCGGCCAACTGCGCACCAATCAAGGGCATGGATGCTGCATTAACGTGCGCGGCTGCTCTGTTTTATGGCATGAGAAATAGATGTAACAAAGGCGCCATAAGGCGCCTTTGGTTCATTTAAACAATACGTTATACCCGTCATACTTCAATTCAGGGTAATTACTGCAGCACCGAAATATCCGCCACTTGCAGGAACAGCTCGCGCAGCTTGCTCAGCAGCGTCAGGCGGTTCACGCGCACCGCATCATCTTCTGCCATCACCATCACGCCATCAAAGAAGGCATCGACGGTTTCGCGCAACGCAGCCAGTTCCACCAACGCTTCCTGATAACGGCCTGCGGCGAAGTCTGGTTGCAGCTTGTCGCGCAGCACCACCAGGTGAGTCGCCAGCTTGAGTTCGGCCGGTTCTTTCAGCACGGAAGCACGCACCTGATCCAGCAGAGTATCGGTGGATTTCGCCAGAATATTAGAGACACGCTTGTTGGCCGCCGCCAGTGCCGCCGCCTCTTCCAAGGTGCGGAAGTGGGTGACCGCCTTCACGCGCGCGTCAAAATCCGCCGGTTTGGTTGGGCGACGCGCCAATACCGCCTGAATGGTGTCTACCGCGTGGCCTTCTTCCTGATACCAGGCGCGGAAACGGCCCAGCATAAAGTCGACAACCTCGTCCACCGCCTTGGCGTTGGTCAGCTTGCTGCCGTACAGGCGCACGGCCTCTTCGGTCAGGGTTTGCAGATCCAGCGGCAGGTTTTTCTCAACGATGATACGCAACACGCCCAGCGCGGCGCGGCGCAGAGCAAACGGGTCTTTATCGCCTTTCGGATGTTGCCCGATGCCGAAGATACCGGCCAGGGTGTCCATCTTGTCGGCAATCGCCAAGGAACAGGCCACCAGCGACTGCGGCAGTTCGTCACCGGCAAAGCGCGGCTGATACTGTTCGTTCAGCGCAACGGCAACGTCTTCTGCTTCACCGTCGTGGCGCGCGTAGTGCATGCCCATCACGCCCTGAGTGTCGGTGAATTCGAACACCATGTTGGTCATCAGATCGCACTTCGACAGCAGCCCGGCACGCGTGGCATGGTTGACGTCCGCGCCAATCTGCCCGGCAATCCAGCCAGCCAGCGCCTGAATGCGGTCGGTTTTGTCGCGCAGGGTACCCAACTGCTGTTGGAACAGCACGGTTTCCAGACGCGGCAGGTGGTCTTCCAGGCGTTTTTTGCGATCGGTATTGAAGAAGAACTCGGCATCGGCCAAGCGCGGGCGCACCACCTTCTCGTTACCAGAGATGATTTGCTGCGGATCTTTCGATTCGATGTTAGCCACGAAGATAAAGTTCGGCAGCAGCTTGCCCGCAGCGTCATACACTGGGAAATACTTCTGGTCGCCCTTCATGGTGTACACCAGCGCTTCTGCCGGTACCGCCAGGAATTTTTCTTCGAACTTGGCGGTCAGCACCACTGGCCATTCCACCAGCGAGGCCACTTCTTCCAGCAGGCTTTCGCTCAGATCGGCTTTGCCGCCGATCTTCTGTGCTGCCAGCTCGGCGTCACGCTTGATCAGCGCTTTACGAACTTCGTAATCGGCAATCACTTTACCGCGCTCTTGCAGGATCTGCGGGTATTGATCGGCGTTGTCGATGGTGAATTCCGGCTCACCCATAAAGCGGTGGCCGCGCAGCGTGCGCGCAGAATCAATGCCCAGCACGGTGCCAGGGATCAGCTCCGCCCCCAGCAGCAGGGTGACCGTGTGCACCGGGCGCACGAACTGGGTCTCTTTATCGCCCCAGCGCATCAGTTTCGGGATCGGCAATTTGGCCAGCGCGGTGCTCACCATGCCTGCCAGCAGTTGCTGCGCAGACTGGCCCGGCACATGAGCGCGATACAGCAGCCATTCGCCTTTGTCGGTTACCAGGCGTTCCGCCTGATCGACGGTGATCCCGCAACCGCGCGCCCAGCCTTCGGCCGCTTTGCTCGGTTGGCCGCTGGCGTCGAAGGCCTGAGCAATCGCCGGGCCGCGTTTTTCAACTTCGCGATCGGCCTGCGCAGCGCTCAGGTTGGCCACTTTCAGCGCCAGGCGGCGCGGCGCGGCGAACCAGCTCACGGCACCGTGTTCGAGGCCAGCGTTATCCAGCTCGGCGGTAAAATTGGCGGCAAACGCTTCTGCCAGTGAACGAAGAGCCTTCGGCGGCAGCTCTTCCGTGCCGATTTCCACCAGGAAAGTCTGTTGAGTCATGGCTGCCTCTGTTATTTCTTATGACACATTGGGAAGCCCAGCGCTTCACGGGAAGCGTAGTAGGCCTCGGCAACGGCTTTAGTCAGCGTGCGGATACGCAGAATATAGCGCTGGCGCTCGGTCACCGAGATCGCCTTGCGTGCATCCAGCAGGTTGAAGGTGTGGGCAGCCTTCAGGATACGTTCGTAAGCCGGCAGCGGCAGGGGTTTCTCCAGCGCCAGCAGGGTTTGCGCTTCCTTTTCATACTGCTCAAAGCAGGTGAACAGGAAATCGACATCGGCGTATTCGAAGTTATAGGTGGACTGCTCCACTTCGTTCTGGTGGAACACATCGCCGTAGGTGGTGATGCCCAACGGGCCGTTGCTCCACACCAGATCGTAAACGCTGTCCACGCCCTGGATATACATCGCCAGGCGTTCCAGGCCGTAGGTGATCTCGCCGGTTACCGGTTTGCACTCCAGGCCGCCGACCTGCTGGAAGTAGGTGAACTGCGTCACTTCCATGCCGTTCAGCCACACTTCCCAGCCCAGGCCCCAGGCGCCGAGCGTCGGGTTTTCCCAGTTGTCTTCTACGAAGCGGATATCGTGAATGGTCGGGTCCAGACCCAGCTCTTTCAGCGAGCCCAGGTACAGCTCCTGAATGTTTTCCGGCGATGGCTTAATCACCACCTGGAATTGGTAATAGTGTTGCAGGCGGTTCGGGTTTTCCCCGTAGCGGCCGTCGGTCGGGCGGCGTGATGGCTGCACGTAGGCAGCAGCCATCGGCTCCGGCCCCAGTGCGCGCAGGCACGTCATCGGGTGAGAGGTTCCCGCGCCGACTTCCATGTCCAGTGGTTGAACAATGGTGCAGCCTTGGCGCGCCCAATAGTCCTGCAGTGTCAGGATCAGGCCCTGAAAGGTCTTGGTATCAAACTTTTGCATGTTGAATTCGCACGCGATACAAGTGGATTTAGATGGAATGCGTCAGTATACCCGTTGACCGTAAGATATACAGCCCGAATCCCGCAACAAGTGTGAATCATTGATCAAGCGGCGGCGGGATCAGGCCGCTTTAGGAGCCGGCATCCGGGAGCACCGGCCTGATCAGTTGTAACTCCGTCCCCAGCCTGATGGAGCGATAAGAACCGGATCGATAAACTGATAGTTGTTTGCTTTATAAACGTCAAACCATTCTTCTTTATTAGAAATCACGGCAAGATTCGCAGGGTTTCTTTTATTCATTATGGCATAGACGAAATTTATGTTTTTATACTCAGTCAGCTTTCTTTCTAAATAGTTCTTTATGGTGGCATTAATAAAGTCATTATTGAAAAATAAATCAGACACTGGCTGATAAAAGTGGGAGGAGTTAGAACGTGATACATCTGCCGAACATAAACCAGTGCCTACCCTGGACCCAACGGCAAGGGTTCCGCACCGTAGTTCATCAGCACTACGATCTCCGTAGCCGTGCCACAAGCTCTACGATACGGGCTGCCCGCTCAGGCAGCCCGCATTTTATTCTCCTCGTATGGCCCCTAGAAGCTGTATTTCACCCCCAGCATCGCCGCCTTGTCATCATAGCCTTTCTGCCCTATCTGCTGCGTCAGGTTGCCCCACAGGCTCAGGTTGTTGTTCAGCTTGCCTTCC
>NZ_JBBCVB010000036.1:0-56220 GCF_037199905.1 Serratia sp. MMO-28 | reverse complement strand
TGCCGGCAAAGAAAATATCCCGGCACCTATCATGGATCCCACCACCAACGCGGTAAGAGACCATAGGGACAGTTTATTCGTTGATGAACTCGTCATAGTTTTCCTTACTGACACCAAGTCATAAGTTATGTGTTATTAAAGGCTAACGTTACACACCCACGATTAAATCATAGTCATAACCGCCAATTTTTCCTGTCAGGAAAAAATCCTTTACAATCATCGACAGCACAGTTGAGTTCAATCGATGGAATCACCCCCATCAAACAGAGCAAAAAACCAGAAATAGGAACTTTCTCAACAAATAGTGCTTGGAATGGATAAAAATAAAGACATTATTTTATTTTCACCCTGGATAATCATCGACGGAAGCATGAGCAAGAGGTGGCAATGTGGAAAGATTTAATTAAAAATGGGGATAGCATTAATCTGTCATGGAGTTGTCATCCATTGATGGTACTCAAACGCGCAAATCCTGACGCATGATGGTAATTAACTTATAAGGGATAACACGGCGCAGTATACTGGCAATTACGCGTTGTGCAGCCAAGGTTATTGTACTAGAATTATTTTTATAAAAAACAGTAGGGTGCGCCTGAACGCACTGAGTCATTGGTGGTAGCATAATGAGTAAAAATGTCAGTCAGCACGCTTTGAAAAGCTTGAGTTGTTTTGCCGCAGTAACCTTTTTTTCAACCAGCCAAATGTGTGCCTATGAGTGTTTTCTCAATGCTAATGCCATGAGCGTCCTATACTTTCTTTCAATAATATCTAAGCCATTGTTTTTTATAATAATAGGCTACATGGATGAAGTGGAGAATCTAACCAGAAAAGATATTGTAATCAAAGTAAAGTCCATTGTTTTGATCATGCTTTTCTGGAATATCGTTTTGTCACTGATTAAGACCCGGTATATACAGCAAGGTTATCTGCTGCAGAATGGCATATTGCTGAATATGGGGGTTATCTATTTACTTTACCCCATCATTCTTAAAGGCATTAAGCATTTAAGGATAACCGCCTTATTTTTCGCCAGCCTGGTTGCCATTATCGCACTGCTGGATATTTTTAGCCCATTAGATACTCAAGACGACCCGCTGTTTATTTCCAGCTATTCATTTATCTGGATCTGGGGAGGATACTACATTTTTGGTCACATGTTAGGTTCTGAGCAAGGCCGCTTGTTTACCAAAAAGGCACGTGTGCTTTGGCTAGCAAAACTGATGTTGATTCCGCTCGGTATATCGATGTATTTCTACGAACGTTATTTATCAACCCATGTGCAACTCAGCGTTGCTGGCTGGTTTGTGTTAGAGCACCTGCATCTGTTAGCCATGAGTCTAGTACTGTTTATTCTGTTCGATAACATCAATATCAAGAACAGGCTGATAACCAATCTGGTTGAGTTTATCAGCCCGGCAATGGTGGGGGTGTATATCGTTCACTACAGCATGTTTTACTTTATCACCTCGCTGTATCACTTCAACGACGTCACATTAAAATTCACGTTGCTGGTGTTGGTCTTTATTGCCTCGGTTATTGTTTGCCGTTTGCTACTTCTGAACAGGTTCAGCGCCCGGATTATTTCCTTTTGAATCCTCTGCCAACGCGGCAATAGGTATGCGGCGAATGTTAATGCCGGTAATGCCTAATGCCAGCGTCAGTAACGGTGCGACGATATTAAACACGGCAAACGGCATATAGGCCATGGTTGAAACGCCCAAGACGGCGGCCATATAGGCACCGCATGAGTTCCATGGCACTAACGGCGAAGTCACAATGCCGGCATCTGAAACAATACGCGACAGGTTCTCTGGTGCCAGTCCGCGTTTAGCGAACTCGCCACTGAACAGGCGAGTAGGCAGCAGCAGGGCAATATACTGATCGCCAGCGGCGATGTTGAGCCCAATGGCAGTTCCTACCACCGAGGCAAACAGGCGGACAACCCCCTTGGCCCGTACCAGCAGAGGGGTGACCAGTTTATTGAGCAAGCCAAAATCATCAACCATGATCCCGAAGGTCACCGCTCCGATGATCAGCCAGATGGTCAGCAGCATGCTGTCCATACCACCGCGTGACAGCAGGGCATCGATCTGCGCTATGCCTGAGTTTTCCTGAAAACCATTAGCCATCGCCAGCCAAATCGCTTTAACCGCCTGCAGTGGCGCGGCTAAATCGGGTTCGGCCACAAAGCGCACGATCACCTGCGGTTGCATGAATGCGGCCATTACCCCCGCCAGCAGTGCTGAACACATGATCGCCAGCGAGGCAGGGACTTTACACACCGATAGCCCGAGCAGAAAAACCAGCGGCAGCAGGTTCCACGGTGTGATGTGGAACAGCTCGCTGAAGCGGGACAGTTCATTATTGGTGACCGTAGCATCAAAACCACTTTTATTGATGCCCAGAACGATAAAAGCAATCAGGGCAACCACCCCAGCAGGAACGGTGGTCCACAGCTGTGCCCGAATGTGTTTATACAGCGGGACGCCATTCAACTGCGCGGCCAGCACGGTGCTTTCCGAAAGCGGTGAGATCTTGTCGCCCACATAGGCCCCTGAAATCACTGCTCCCGCAGTCACTTCAGGCGATAACCCCAGCATATTGGCCAACCCGACCAACCCGACGCCCAACGTACCGGCCGTGGTCCAAGAACTGCCGATGCTCATGGATACGACGACGCAAATCAGAAAAGTGATAGGGAAGAACCAGTTGGGCGTGATCATCTGGATGCCGTAATACACCATGGTAGGGATGGTACCGGACATATTCCAGGTGCCAATCAGCGCCCCTACGGCAAACAGGATAAAGATTGCGCCAACAACGGTTGAGATGCCTTTGCGCCCAGATTCAGAAACGTCATCCCAGGTATGGCCATTCTTTAAAACGATCACGGCCGTGACCATGGTACTGATAATGATGGCGACCTGCAGCGGACCATTGACGGCATCAAGACCAAACAGGGCAACGGAAGAGCCCACCAAAATGATCAGGGTAAACACCGGAATAAGCGCATCAAAATAACTTGGCGCCTTCACGGTGCGGGGGGTTTTGGAATCAATGGCCATATGCACTCCACAGACAAATAAGACAATCGGATTGCCGAGATTTTTAAGATCGTTGTGTGGCTATACCTAGGTTAGCTGTTGCGGTAAGTATAGCTTGCGGCACTATATCGCAATGATTATTTTCATAATTGTGCATATTGCCTGGCAGTTGATGATATAGAGCACATCAAAGAGTGCGCTCTCGGGCTTTTTGATACCAGGAGCCGGAGAGCGCGATCCGTAAAGTATAAAATACGTGTCAATTATGTGAGGAATCTCTACTTTTCTTCCAGTACATCGACAAATTTAGCTAACCATTGCGGGTGAGCAGGCCAAGCCGGGGCGGTAACCAGATGGCCATCAACATGGGCCTGATCGATACCAATGTCGGCATAATGTCCGCCACTCAGCCGCACTTCAGGGGCACAGGCAGGGTAAGCGCTACAGGTGCGCCCTTTGAGTACGCCAGCCGCCGCCAATAATTGTGGCCCATGACAAACGGCTGCAATTGGCTTGCGTGCGGCATCAAACTCCTGCACTAATTCAATCACCCGTGGGTTGAGGCGTAAGTATTCTGGCGCTCGGCCACCAGGGATCAGCAGGGCGTCATAATCTTCAGCGCGCGTTGCAGCAAAATCAGCGTTCAGTACAAACCGGTGGCCCGGCTTTTCACTGTAGGTCTGTGCGCCATCAAAGTCATGAATGGCGGTCATGATGTAATCGCCTTTGCTTTTGTCTGGGCAGACAGCGTCAACGCTATATCCCAGCATTTGTAATGCCTGGAAAGGCACCATGGTTTCGTAATCTTCTGCGTAATCACCAACCAGCATCAGTATCTTTTTCTTGGCCATTGTCAGCATCTCGTGGTTGAGGGAAACTCTGTTAGTTATAGTTCATCGGCAGAAAACGGGGACTAATTCTGGATCAGCGCAACGTGACTTGGCATGCTGTTTGACGGTACCGCATACTACTGACGTTGTTTGGTTCAGGGATTCTGCTCTATCGACAGAAATGACAGGAGGAACATATGAGTCGTCTTACCGCAAAGGATTTTCCCCCAGAACTGCTTGAGCTTTACGACTACTATGCCCACGGGCTGATTTCCCGCCGTGAGTTTTTCGATCGCGCGGCCCGGTTTGCCGTAGGTGGGATCGCCGCCACAACGCTTATCGGTTCACTGCTTCCCGATTACGCCCTCGCTCAGCAGGTTGAGTTAACCGATCCTGACATCGTTCCACAATATATCACCTATCCTTCCCCCAACGGCCACGGCCAAGTGCGTGGCTATCTGGTGCTTCCGGCCAAGGCTAAAGGGCCGGTTCCTGGCGTGGTGGTGGTACATGAGAACCGCGGGTTGAATCCGTATATTGAAGACGTGGCACGGCGCTTGGCGAAAGCCGGATTCGTTGCGCTCGCGCCTGACGGCTTAAGCTCTGTGGGCGGTTACCCTGGTAACGATGATAAGGGCAGGGAATTACAACTCTCGGTCGACCCAGAAAAGTTGATGAATGACTTTTTCGCTGCTATCGAGTTCCTGATCAAACACAAAGCGACCACCGGCAAAGTGGGGATCACGGGGTTTTGCTATGGTGGCGGGGTGGCCAATGCGGCGGCGGTCGCTTATCCAGAACTGGGTGCTGCGGTGCCATTTTATGGCCGCCAGCCCAAAGCGGAAGATGTCCCTCGCATCAAAGCACCGTTGCTGCTTCATTATGCTGCACTGGATACCCGCATCAATGAAGGGTGGCCAGCCTACGAGGCCGCACTCAAAGCGGCAGGAAAAACCTATGAAGCCTATATCTATCCTGGCGTCAATCATGGGTTCCATAACGACTCAACGCCACGTTATGACGAAGCCGCGGCCAAACTCGCCTGGGACAGGACGTTGGCCTGGTTTCGCCACTATCTGGCGTGAGAGTTCTTACGGGCAGGCAATTTTATGCCATTGATGAGACACTGAAGGCCGGTGAGTGCGATAACAAAGGAAAGGCCCTGATGCACAGAGAACGACACAGCATAGAAAAGATCGGCTGGCTGCGCGCCGCAGTGCTAGGTGCAAATGACGGTATTGTTTCTACCGCCAGCCTGTTGTTGGGCGTTGCCTCAGCCAACGCCACCCACAGTAGCATTTTGCTGACGGGGATTGCGGGCTTGGTGGCTGGCGCGATGTCGATGGCCACTGGGGAATATGTCTCTGTGTCTTCCCAGGCAGATACGGAAAGAGCCGCGCTGGCCGAAGAACAGGCCGAACTGCATGCCGATTATGCGGGCGAACATCGCGAATTAACCTCTATTTATGTGCACCGCGGGCTCGATCTGGCGTTAGCCAAGCAAGTGGCAGAAAAACTGATGCAGCACGACGCTCTGGGGGCCCACGCCCGCGATGAGCTTGGCATTTCAGAAATCACTACCGCTCGCCCATTGCAGGCGGCGCTGGCTTCAGCCACAAGCTTTGCCGCTGGGGCGATACTGCCGCTTTGTGTGGCACTGATTGCGGCTGCGCAGTGGGCGATCCCTGCTATCGCTCTTTCGGCCTTGTTGTCGCTGGCGATCTTAGGCGGCATCGCCGCTAAAGCCGGGGGCGCACCTATTGGCCCTGGTGTGATTCGCATCACCTTCTGGAGTGCGCTGGCGATGGGGGTATCATCCGGCGTAGGGGCGTTATTTGGTTTGGTTGCGGGCTGAAGCGCCTGGCCGTTTGCTGGGGCAATCTGTTTGCCCCAGCGGCATGGGTTAGTGGCTGTCTTCCTGCGTGGTGAATACGCCAGCTTTCTGCTTACCAAAAACATAATAGAGCGCGGCTGGGACCAGTAATCCCACGATCCAAGAGACATCCGTACCTAACCAGTTATAGATTGGGCCTGTATATAAGGTGGTTGAGATGAAAGGAATTTGGGCTAAAACGCCGATGAAATAAATGCTGATGCCGAGGAAATTCCAGCGACCATAGCAGCCATCTGCATCCATTAGTGAGGCGTTGTCGTAGTGACCTTTCGCAACGAAGTAGAAGCTGGTGATATTAATCGCCGCCCAAGGGGTAAAAAAAGTCAGCAGGAACAGCAGAAAGGCCCGGAACGCATGTAAGAAGTCATCTTTAGCCAAGAAGGCCAGACAGGTAGATACTCCAACAATAAAGATAATAACGGCCAGCCGCTTATAGCTGTTGTGGCTGATCTTTCCCTTGAAACCACTGATAATCGTGGTCAGGCACATCAGGCTGCCGTAGGCGTTCAGCGTTGAAATAGTCACCTTACCAAAGGCAATGCTGAAATAGAGAAAAGCAGCCATCACGCCATTCGCCCCCAGGCTAACGATATAGCCCACCTCATTGCCTGCAAACTGCCTACCGGCCAATGCTGCAGCAAACACGCCTAACACCATAGATATTTGCGAGCCGATCACTGAGCCTGACCAGGTGGCAAAGAAAATTTTCGTTGAGGAGGTTTTACTGGGTAGGTAGCGTGAGTAATCTGACGCATAGGGCGAAAATGAGATCTGCCACGATGCAGAGAGTGAAACCGCGATCAGAAACTTGTCCCAGGCAAAATGACGATTCTCCAGCAACAAAGAAACGTCATTAATCGTCAATAAGCGAATGAAAAGATAAGCAAAGGCGATGATGCCTAGCACCGTGGCAACTCGTCCTAAACGGTGAATAAAGCGGTAACCGATCATCGCAGAAACAATAATGATCAGAGCGAAGGTCAAGATCCCGGTAGCATTGCTGACGTGTGCCAACTGAGAGATCGCTTGGCCTGCCAGGATCAGCCCAGTGGTGTTGAACCCCATGTATAACGTACAGACCAGCACAATGGGAATCGATGCGCCTAGCACCCCGAACTGTGCCCGGCTGGTAATCATCTGCGGCAAGCCCAGTTTTGGCCCCTGTATCGCGTGCAGTGCCATAATGACACCACCCATTAGTTGACCTAACAGTAGGCCAATAATCGACCAGAACGCATCCCCGCCTAATACAACGGCAAGGGCACCGGTCACGATAGCCGTAATTTGCAGGTTGGCACCGAACCAAAGCGTAAATTGGCTGAATGGTTTACCGTGCCGTTCATGCTCTGGAATAAAATCAATGACGCGTGCTTCAATTAATGGCGAGTTTTTCGGCATAGTCATCAAAATCCTTGATAAAATTTTTACGTTCAGAAAGAGGGTAATAATATGGGTTTAATGTATTACCCCTGTTAGCTGACGGGCCCTTATTGCTGAAGCGCTTTTTCCAGCGCTTGAAGGAATAGCGTATTATCTTCGCGGCTTCCGACAGAGACACGTAAGAATTGGCGGTATCCGGCCTCAAGCCAGGGTTTGATAATGACCCCCTGACGGAGTAACGCGTTATTAACCTCCGGCACGGCAAGTGGGCTGGGGAAAAAGATGAAATTGGCCACCGAAGGTATCGGCTGCAGCCCTAAATGTTGCCGCAACACCTGATCCATCCGGCGTCGTTCAGTGCGGACATGCTCAACGCTGGCAGATAAGTGAGCCTGATCCGCCAGTGCCGCAACGGCTGCGGCCTGAGCACAGCGGTTAACGTTGAAAGGCGTTCGCAGGCGATCGATAGTTTCAGCCAAGGCAGGATCGCTGGTAATGCCATAGCCAATGCGCAACCCGGCAAGGGCATAGGCTTTGGAGAACGTTCTCAGAATAACGTAATGACATCCACTTTGCTGCAGCATTTTCAGGCTGTCTGGATAGCCAGATTCGCCGTGCGCATACTCGAAATAGGCTTCGTCAAAGACGAGTAAAGTATGTGCGGGTAAACGATCGATAATATATTGCAGTTCCTCGCCGTTGAGGGCGCAGCCCACCGGATTCGACGGTGATGAAAACATCAAAAGACGTGTCCGTGGTGTCATCGCCGCCATCAGCGCCTGAACATCAATCCGCATATCATGTCCCATTGGAACGCCAATCACTTCTGCGCCGGCTGCCTGCGGATAAATAATATGTAAGCCGAAGGAAGGGAGGATCGTGACCACCTGATCGCCGTGATCGAGAAATACCCGGCAAATAATGCTGAGCAGGTCTTCCGAACCATTACCAAAAACCAACCGTTTTTCATCAATCGCCAATTTATGCGCAAGGGCGGTACGTAATAAACTGCAATTCTGATCGGGATAAAGGGCACTGTTATTGGCTTCTGCGGTGAGTGCGGCGATTGCTTTTGGCGAAACTCCCAGCGGGTTTTCATTGCTCCCCAGTTTCGCCACTCGCTGAACGCCATATTTTTCTTGTACTGCTTCAATTGACAGCCCGGCGTTATATCCGCTCAGGGCTTGTACCTCATTACGCGCAAAGGAGTTTGAAGTATACATTGTAAGATCCTTCTAAATTTAAGCTGATGCAACTAAAGGGTGAGCGTTTTAATACTTAAGTGCTTTTAACATATACCCGTATAGACAGGTAAGGGCAAGTAAGGGGGGCGGTGGCCTTGGTTTGGCAAAGAGAAAATTTCAAAAAAACAGATAGCAATAAAAATCAGTGGGTTAAGTTTTATTTAACTACAGCGGAGTGTCATTGCGCGGTGTTAAAACGATTTTTCCAGGTAAAATCAGCCTGGAATTAGTTTATTTTTGTGTTTTTGATCACATTGAATTTTCATTTTATTCACATCTGTATACTTATTCTCCTAACCATCGGGGTAATCTCGTCAACACGGAGTTATGTGCTTTACTTAAGGCAATAACAATAGAAGTATTTATTGGGTCTGTAGAAGTCTGGATAAGGTTCTGAGATTTTTAGCCGCATTATCACGATAAAACCCCAAAAAGAAGGTTGTATCATCATGACTCAGATTTTCACGTTAACATTGTCCCCCTCGTTAGACAGCGCCACAACAACCGCAAAAATTTATCCTGAAGGGAAACTGCGCTGCACTACACCCATTTTCGAGCCCGGCGGTGGGGGCATCAACGTCGCCCGCGCCGTGGTGTATCTCGGTGGTCATGCCAACGCGATTTTCCCCATTGGCGGCCCGACGGGTGAGCACTTGAAAGAGTTGCTCGATCGGGAAGGCATTCACACCGAAACGTTGCGCACCCAGGACTGGACACGGCAAAACCTGCACGTGCACGCGGATAATAGCGGTGAACAGTATCGCTTTGTCATGCCGGGCGCACGGCTGAATGAGGCAGAGTTTGATCAGCTTGTGGAGCGCGTACACCAGATCCCCGCCGGTTCGATCCTGGTGATCAGCGGCAGCTTGCCGCCTGGTACGGCTATCGAAAAGCTCACCTATCTGGCGCAACAGGCACAGGCGATGGGTTTACAATGTATCGTTGACAGTTCTGGGGAGGCGTTAAAAGCGTGTCTGGATGTCGGCGGGCTGGCGTTGGTCAAACCAAACCAGAATGAGCTCTCGGCGCTGATCGGGCGGCCGTTGGATAACCCGGATGACGTGCGTACTGCGGCTCAGGAATTGGTTCAGCGCGGGGCCGCCGAAAGAGTGGTGGTGTCGCTGGGGCCGCAGGGGGCACTGGCCGTCGATCGCCATCACTGTGTGCAGATCGTTCCGCCGCCGGTGAAGAAAATGAGCACCGTCGGTGCGGGTGACAGCATGGTGGGCGCGATGACCTTGAAGCTGGCGCAAGGTGCCGATCTGATCGATACCGTACGCTTTGGCGTGGCGGCCGGTAGTGCGGCAACGCTGAACCTGGGCACGCGTCTTTGCTCATTGGAAGATACTCAGCGGCTGTACAACTATATCTGCAAGAGTTCTCAGTAGTGGGGAGGCTGGCTGCCGATACCGGCAGCCAGCCTGACACTTAAATCTTATGTGCTGGTAAGATAACCCGGCTTTCTGCGTGCTGGAGCTCTTTGTACAGGTTAACCATATACAGCATGATCACGATCGAGAAGGGTAACCCGCATAAGACCACCGCCGTTTGCATCGCCCCAAAACTGCCGGCATACAGCAAACCGGCACACACCAGCGTGGTGACCGAAGCCCAAAAGATCCGCAGCCAGGCAGGGGCATCATCGCTGCTGGTCCCCCCGATGCTTGAGAGATTGGCAATCATCAATGTTCCTGAATCAACCGGCGTCAAAAACAGCACAAAGCTAATCAAGATCGTGAAACCGGTGGTGATTTGCGTATAAGGCAGATATTCAAGCAATTGGAACACGGCCATTGGCGGATCGCTAATAGCCACTTTGCCAAGCAAAGTATTACCTTGCTCCAAGACTAAGCTGATGGCGGTATTGCCGAAGATCGACAGCCAGGCCAGCGTAAAGCCTAGCGGGATTAGCATAACGCCGAAGATCAGCTCGCGAATGGTGCGGCCTTTAGAAATTCTCGCGATAAACATCCCAACAAAAGGAGCCCAGGCCACCCACCACGCCCAGTAGAACAGCGTCCAGGCGCCTTGCCATTGGCGGGCTTTGCCATACAGATAAACATCAAAACTCTTGCCGACCAGCGAAGAGAGATAATCCCCGGTATTCTGCAACAAGCCGTTGACCAGATTGAGCGTTGGCCCATTCAGAAAGACAAACAGCAGCAGCAGGCTAAGAAAGCCGATGTTGATGTTGGAGAGCATGGCGATGCCTTTCTCCACGCCGGTCACCGCCGCCAGCGTGGCCACGATCATCATCACCACGATCAGCATCAGCAGCACATACGGGGCTTGCGGGATATCAAACAGATAGTTCAAGCCAGAATTGAGCAGTAAGGCGGCGATCCCCAAGTTAGTCACCATCGAAATCACGGTTACCAAAATACCGAAGCTGTCGACCAGATGGCCGATCCAACCATGGATCCGCTCGCCAAACATCGGATACAGGGCCGAACGTAAAGCCAATGGTAACCCGCGGCGATAAGAGAAGTAGGCCAATGCGGTGGCGATCAACGCATACAGCGCCCAACCATGCAGCCCCCAATGAAGGAAGGTGATCACCATAGCCTGGCGCGCCGCCTGCGGTGTTCCGCCAGCCCCTTCAGGGGGCTGTAGGAAATGATCGAGAGGTTCATAAGCGCCATAATAAATCAGCGCTATGCCAATCCCGGCGGAGAACAACATCGAGATCCAGGAGAGATAGTTAAACTCAGGCGCTTCGTCCTCTTGGCCAAGCTTAATGTGCCCAAAGCGCGACAGTGCCAACCAGAACACAAACGCCATGCAGGCCACCATCAACAGCATGTAGTACCAGCCAAAAACGTCCGACATCCATATCTGGGCTTCACTTAACCATTTCTGACTGGCGGTGGGGAAGAATGCCACCACCAGGCCCAATAGCAGAATAACCGTGGCGGAAGTGAAAAAAACGGGGGTATTAAGCCGTATCGATTCTTCATCGACGGGTTTTGGACTCATCACTGTCATTTGTCAGTTCCATGATGCAAAGGTTGTTGAACGACGTCACCCGCAAAGATCAAACGATTTGTTAACAAAATAAAACCGTTTGTTTTACATTTTCGCAGCATATATTATGTTGATTGAGCGTTCAATCAATGAATTTTTCACGAGCTATGAGTGGCTCTACATCACTTAGGGAGGCCGGATGTACCGCAAAGACATTCCAGAACGGAGAAAAGAGCAACTGATTAATGCTGCTTACGAAGTTATCGGTGACGTTGGTCTGGCGGGGGTAACCCTTTCCCAGGTAGCCAGCCAGGCAGGGATGTCCAGTGGGCTCGTCAGCCACTACTTTGGTGATAAAGAAGCGTTTCTCAACGCCACGATGCGCAAGATGCTGCGCGATCTTCATGACGCCATTGCTGAATGCCGTAAAAACGCGGACAGCTCAGTAAAGGCGCAGCTTTTTGCCATCATTGACGGCAACTTTCACCCTAGCCAGACCAATGCGTTGTCGATGCGTATCTGGCTCGACTTTTGGGCTGCGAGCATGCATCAGCCTACGCTGAGCCGCTTGCAGCGTGTCAACGATCAACGTCTGTTTTCAAATATTTGCTATCAATTTCAAAAAAATATGCCGAAGGATAAGGCGCGTAAAGCGGCTCGCGGGCTGGCAGCAATGATTGACGGCCTGTGGCTGCGGGGCAGCCTGACCGGAGCCGCCTTCAACGCTCACCAGGCCAGTGAAATAGCCTATGACTATGTTGAAAGCATTTTATCTTCAAGCAGTTAATTACCTTACTTACAATAGAATAGAAGGAACATGTTAATGGCAAGATTCCCTGTACAGCGGCTCTATATTGATGGTCAATTGACCGATGCCAGCGGTTCTGAAACCTTTCACACCATCAACCCCGCAAACGGCGAAATACTCGCAGAGGTGCAGCGCGCTACCGAAGCCGATGTGGAACGTGCGGTGGTGAGCGCCGAACGTGGGCAAAAAATCTGGGCGGCGATGACGGGGACCGAGCGCTCACGCATTTTGCTGCGCGCCGTTGAAATACTTCGTCAGCGCA
This sequence comes from Serratia sp. MMO-28, assembly GCF_037199905.1. Taxonomy (NCBI): domain Bacteria; kingdom Pseudomonadati; phylum Pseudomonadota; class Gammaproteobacteria; order Enterobacterales; family Yersiniaceae; genus Serratia; species Serratia sp. MMO-28. The sequence continues at coordinate 43,794 of NZ_JBBCVB010000036.1, read as the reverse complement.
ACGATGAGTTGGCACAGCTGGAGACGTTAGACACCGGCAAGGCTTACTCTGAAACATCCGCTGTGGATATCGTCACCGGTGCCGATGTGCTGGAATATTATGCCGGCCTGGCTGACGCCTTTGAAGGGGCGCAATACCCATTACGCGATAGTAGCTTCTTTTATACCCGCCGTGAGCCGTTGGGCGTCACGGCAGGGATCGGTGCCTGGAATTACCCGATTCAGATTGCGCTGTGGAAATCGGCCCCCGCTCTGGCCGCCGGTAATGCCATGATCTTTAAGCCCAGCGAAGTCACCCCCCTGAGTGCGCTGAAGCTGGCCGAAATTTACACCGAAGCCGGGCTGCCAAATGGCCTATTTAATGTCCTGCAAGGCGCGGGGCGTTATGTTGGCCAACTGCTGGCCGAACATCCACGCATTGAAAAAATCTCCTTCACCGGTGGGGTTGAAACCGGCAAAAAAGTCATGGCCAGCGCCGCCGCCTCGTCACTGAAAGAGGTCACCATGGAGCTGGGGGGGAAATCACCGCTCCTGATCCTTCCCGATGCCGACATCGACCTGGCCGCCGATATTGCCATGATGGCCAACTTCTACAGCTCGGGCCAGGTTTGCACTAATGGCACCCGCGTGTTTATCCATCGCTCACAAAAAGCGGCGTTGGAGCAGGCATTAATCACGCGCGTGAAGCGTATCCGCCTTGGTGAACCGCTGGATCCGCATACCAACTTTGGCCCGTTGGTCAGCTTCCAACATATGGAAAACGTGCTGCGTCACATCGAAAGCGGCAAGGCTGAAGGCGCACGCGTGCTGTGCGGCGGTGCACGTGAAACCTCCGGTGCCTTTGCGCAAGGGGCCTATGTGCAACCGACCATTTTTACCGATTGTGAAGACCACCACACCATCGTCAAAGAGGAAATCTTTGGCCCGGTGATGAGCATTCTGACCTATGACGATATACAAGAGGCCATCGCCCGAGCCAATAACACCACCTTTGGTTTGGCCGCCGGAGTAGTGACGCGCGATCTGGCGCAAGCGCACCGCATTATTCATCAGTTGGAAGCCGGTATTTGCTGGATCAACGCCTGGGGCGAGTCGCCCGCACAGATGCCCGTCGGCGGTTATAAACAATCCGGTGTCGGGCGCGAAAACGGCATCAGTTCACTGGCTCACTACACGCGAATCAAGTCGGTTCAGGTTGAACTAGGCACATTCAGCTCGATCTTCTAACGCCGCTTACTGGAGTATTTATGAGTAATATCAGGGAGTATGACTACATCATTATCGGTGCTGGCTCGGCAGGCAATGTGTTGGCAACGCGCCTGACCGAAGATGCTGATGTCACAGTATTGCTGTTGGAAGCCGGGGGGCCGGACTATCGTCAGGACTTCCGCACACAGATGCCTGCGGCGCTGGCTTTTCCGCTGCAGGGCCGTCGCTATAACTGGGCTTATCTTACCGATCCGGAACCCTTTATGAATAACCGCCGTATGGAATGTGGGCGGGGCAAAGGGCTAGGGGGATCGTCGCTGATTAACGGCATGTGCTATATCCGCGGGAACGCGTTGGATTACGATCACTGGGCGAAAGAAAAAGGGCTGGAAAACTGGAGCTATCTGGACTGTTTACCTTATTTTAAAGCCGCAGAACGCCGCGATATCGGTGGCAATGATTATCATGGCGATAACGGCCCCGTTAGCGTGACAACGCCCAAACCCGATAACAACGTGCTGTTCCATGCCATGGTCGAAGCGGCGGTGCAGGCGGGTTATCCCCGTACCGACGATCTTAACGGTTATCAACAGGAAGGTTTTGGCCCGATGGACAGAACCGTCACGCCGCGTGGCCGTCGTTCCAGCACCGCACGCGGTTATCTCGATCAGGCGCGTTCACGCCAGAATCTGACGATTGAAGTGCACGCAGTCACCGATCGCATTCTTTTTGACAACCACTGCGCCACCGGCGTGGCCTGGCTGCAGAAAGGAGAAAAACGGCAAGCGCGTGCACGGCGTGAAGTGCTGCTGTGTGCCGGGGCTATTGCTTCACCGCAAATCCTGCAGCGTTCCGGCGTGGGCCCGGGTGAACTGCTGAAGAGCCTGGATATCCCGATCGTGCTCGATCTGCCAGGGGTAGGAGCCAACCTGCAGGATCACTTGGAGATGTATCTCCAATATGAGTGTAAACAGCCCGTCTCTTTATCACCGGCGATGAAACTGCACAATCGGCCTGCGATCGGAGCAGAATGGTTGCTGATGGGGAGCGGTATTGGTGCCAGTAACCACTTTGAGGCCGGCGGTTTTATTCGCAGCCATGAAGAATTTGCGTGGCCGAATATTCAATATCATTTCCTGCCGGTCGCGGTTAACTATAACGGTTCTAACCCAATAAAAGTCCATAGTTTCCAGGCGCATGTGGGATCGATGCGTTCGCCAAGCCGTGGGCGCATTCAGGTGCGTTCAAAAGATCCCCATGAGGATCCGAGCATTCTGTTTAACTATATGGCACACGAGCAGGACTGGCGTGAGTTCCGCGCGGCAATCCGCATTACGCGTGAAATCATGCAGCAACGTGCTCTGGAGCCATTCCGCGGCAAAGAGATTTCACCGGGCGTTAATCTGCAAAGTGATGCCGAATTGGATAACTTCGTGCGTAATCATGCAGAAACGGCCTATCACCCGTCATGCTCGAACGCGATGGGGTATCACAATATGGCGGTGGTCGGCAATGATGGCAAAGTGCACGGCATCGATCGGTTGCGTGTCGTTGATGCCTCAATTATGCCGCAGATTACCACCGGGAACCTGAATGCACCCACCATTATGATTGCTGAGAAGATCGCGGACACCATCCGTGGCCGTCAGCCGCTGGCTCGGGTTGAGGTTCCTTATTATGTCGCCAATGGCGCCCCTGTTCGCCGCTAACGATTGGGAGAATAGGGGGTAAAGTGGTCAGCTTCTTTCTGGCGTTAAGCCGTTCTTTATCGCCAGAAAGAAGTGTTGTTATAGATATCTGATACTGATTAATGCGCCTCGCACTAAGCCGTTCTATAAACATCCTCAGGCTCCATTGACTGTACGCTCAGCCATTATTTCAAAGGCTAATGCGTAAATTGCCCGGCAATCACTTTTTAGAATAATTATCCGTGACTAACAAAATGCAATATTTTTTATCTTCATGATAAAAAACAACAAATTGTGATTGTCAGTTTTATTGCCTGATTTAGATGATTTTTCAATATTTATAGCCATTAACTAACAATGATTGTAATCCTGCGGAAGATTTTTACATATCACTTATAAAGTGCAAATTAAAAGAATAAAAAACCATATAATTTATTTTAATTGAATTTTTAACCCATTAATTAGGTTGAAAACCACCCGGATACATTAATTCGCGCTACCTTGCCAAGAAGCAGTAGATGTTTATAATTTGCAAAACAACACGTTAGACTTTGGATTTTGATGTTAAATGACAAGTCTATATTATCAACTATACAATATTTTCAACTAATTAAATATTACGCGTTTATTATCAGTGGGGCGGCGAAATTTAATTCTGTCTAAGATTACTGATGCCAAGCTGTTTTTTAATGGCTCAAAATATCAAATATATAAATAGCATATTTATTCTTAAATAAGGAAGTGAATATGAAGATGGCAATTGGTGCATTTCTTATACGAAGACTCGCAGAGTGCGGTATTGATACACTTTTTGGTGTTCCAGGTGACTTTAATCTCTCCTTGCTTAACCAAGTTATGGAGCAAAAGGAAATAACGTGGGTGGGTAACTGTAATGAGCTGAATGCTTCTTATGCGGCTGACGGTTATGCGCGTCTGCATGGTATGGGGGCTTTGCTGACGACATATGGGGTAGGCGATCTTAGTGCAATTAATGGTATTGCCGGTTGCTATGCAGAATATGTTCCTGTAGTACATATTTCAGGTGCCATACCTATTCATGCTCAATATAATCGCACTATGACACATCATTCCTTACTGGATGGAGGCGTACGTAACATACAGCGTGCAATGTCTGAATTCACCGTTGCACAAGCAGAGCTAACGCCAGAAAATGCAGTGCGTGAAATTGATAGAGTGTTGTTAGAGTGTTACCAGCAGCTTAAACCTGTTCATATATTTATTCCATCCGACATTACTCATCTAGAAATTCAAGTACCAGAAGAAAAAATCAAGCTTAACAAACCCTATCAGAGTCCAGAGATGCTTCAGGCAGCAACAAGATATATTGCTGAATGCATTGAACAAGCCGTGAACCCCGCAATATTGATTGATTTACCCGCCCTACGCTGGAATGCTATTGATGCCATTTTGGCATGTGCGGAACAACATAATATACCTGTTGCTTATACAACCGCTGTTGCTGGAAATATTCCCAACGATCACCCAACGATCGTTGGTCTTTACTGTGGCGCTTGGAGTGCCAGAGGCGTACAGGAGATCATTGAAAAATCTGATTGTTTGCTTGGTTTTGGCCTGCGCAACACCGATGATACGACGGGTTATTTCAGCGCACATTTGCCCCCGAGTTCAAAGCAGATTCAATTCCAGCCTTTCTGGGTGCGCTGCGGAAATCCTGGGAGTAAAGTATTCAATGCAACCCACATGGCCGAGTTAATGCAAGCATTGGCATCGGCCCCGATCGGCAAAAAAACTTTTGTAAAACCTTTACCGACAGTTAAGCAGAAAATCTCTGTGGATCCAACGGCACAGATCTTCGAAGCCGCATTATGGCAAAGAATTGAAGATATGTTACGCCCAGGAGATATTGTTGTGGCAGAAACCGGGACATCAAACGCTAATCTAGGTGCTATTTCTTTCCCACAACAGACCACTTATGTATCCCAACTGCATTGGGGATCCATCGGTTATGCTTTACCCGCTGCATTAGGCTGTGCTTTAGGCGCCCCAGATCGGCACGTTATTCTATCTCAGGGGGATGGTTCACATCAGTTAACGGCCCAAGAACTGAGTACCATTATGCGTAACAAAGTCAATATGACGGTTTTTTTACTGAATAATCGAGGTTATGCCATTGAGCGTTCAATTCTGGGAGCAACCTACGCATACAATGATGTTAATGATTGGGATTATGCTGGCTTGACGAAGGTCTTGGATAAAAATGGTGGGGGAGAAGGGGTTGTTGTAAGAACGATAGCCGAGTTGGACGCAGCGATTGAAAAGTCTCGTACTATTAAAGGCCTATTTTTAATTGAAGTTAAATTAAAAGAGACAGATATCAGTGATGGCATGGTACGTTCAGGGCGTGCAACGGTGTATTTTGATTACGGTGTTGTTCATCCTTTGAATAACTTGGTAGTCAATCACTAGAAGTGATATTTATCTGAATAAAAGCCAATGTTAGTGATTTTTAACGGCGTAAATTCAAGTTCTGGTTATATTTTTTAACCAGAACCTTGAGTTATCAATAATGAAGATGGGTATAAATCACCGCACATTGGCTTAACTATGAGGCACGTGTATGACAACAAAAAAGGTTGCTGACATAATTATCGAAGTTCTCGAAGATGCGGGGGTCAAGCATTGCTATGGCATCGTCGGAGATACGCTGAATCATGTTACTGATGCGATGTCGCGGAGTTCCATTGAATGGGGTCATGTCCGCCATGAAGAAGTCGCGGCGTTTGCTGCAGGCGCAGAGTCTTATGTGAGTGGCAGACTCACTGCTTGTGCCGGATCCTGTGGCCCAGGTAGTCTCCATTTTATCAACGGTGTTTATGAGGCCCAACGAAACAAGGCTCCCATGGTACTGATCGCCAGTCAGATCGTTACCGCACAAATGGCTTCAGAATTTCCGCAAGAAGTTGACTTCAAATCAGTATATCAATCCTGTTCGGTCTACTGTGAAACGATTATAAATCCGACGACAGCGCGAAGAATAATGACTCAGGCTTGCCAGGCAGCACTTAACAAACGCGGCGTCGCCGTCGTTGTCGTGCCTGCGGATATCAGCCAGTCACACGTTAAAGAAGAGTTGCTTTTTTCTGTGCATCATCCTGCCCCCGTATTATTACCTTCCGAGAATGAACTGCGAGAGATTGCAAGTCTGCTTAATCAAGGGAAAAAAATAGGAATTTACGCGGGGGCGGGCTGCGAGGGGGCACATGATCTTTTAGTCAATTTGGCCAGAAAACTTAACGCTCCTATTGCTCACACATCCCGCGCAAAGGATTTTGTTGAGTATGATAACCCTTTTAATATGGGTATGACAGGCATGTTAGGCGTCAAGTCTGGCTTTAATATGCTAAACAACTGTGAAACCTTATTATTATTAGGGGCTGATTTTGCCTGGTCACAATTTTACCCTAATAACGCCAAAATAGTTCAAATCGATCGGGATGGTTGTCACCTTGGGCGCCGGCATCCCATTGAACTTGGGGTCGTCGGGGATGTTATCCCTACGTTATCAGCGCTGTTACCGCTGTTGGAACAAAATGAAGATGATCAGTTCCTGCAAGTCTGTTTGAAACATCGGCAAAATGCATTAGAAATTCAAGCCAGAGAAGAACATTCAGGTAAAGGCCCACTTATTCACCCGCAACATCTGGCTCATCTGGTAAACAAATACGCTGCAGATGATGCCCTGTTTACCGCGGACGGCGGGTCAGCAATGGTTTGGTTGCTGCGCCACATTCGCAGTAATGGGCAGCGGCGGACATTAACGAGTTTGTTGCATGGCACCATGGCGAACGCAATGCCACAGGCGCTTGGCTTGCAAAAAGCCTATCCTGGCCGCCAAGTCATCTCTCTGTCTGGTGATGGTGGGCTCAGTATGCTTATGGGCGATATGATGACTGCCGTGCAGGAAAATCTCCCGATAAAAATTATTGTTCTGAATAATAAATCCCTGAACTTTGTTGAGTTAGAGCAAAAAACAGAAGGATTATTAGATAACTACACTTATCTACAAAATCCTGATTTTGCGAAAGTAGCCGAAGCAATCGGTTTTTACGGCCAGAAAGTGGCTCAATTGGCAGAGTTGGATTCTGCAATACAGGCTTTCCTCTGTCACCCCGGCCCAGCACTTTTGGATGTCCATACAAACTTAACGGAATTAGTGATGCCACCTACAGTTGGAGTTAGTCAAGTTGCTGGCATGGCACTTTATGCTGCAAAAGCTACGATACATGGTCGGGTAAAGGATGTTGAGGAGTTAATTGTTAATAACTTTTTAAAATAACAGAAAGCCAAGACTCGAACGTTTATACCAACAAAAGGATCGAGGCTTGGGGAAGGGGGCTATACAGCCCCCCCCTTAAGCGTTCTGGCAATACCATGGAGCTCCAAAAATTCACGTTCCGCTTATTTTTACCCCAAAAGATTCCCAGATGGTATTTTTATTTTTGGGTGTTATTTATACAGGAAATTCAAATGAGAAATAAAGACATTTATCCTCAAAAGATAGGTTGCTCCGGGTTAATTTTAGGACTCACCTCTTTATTCACTCCCCTCACTCAAGCCGCAGTAAACGATGTGAATACTGACCAATGGCACTATGAAATCACCCCCTATATTTGGGCTACCGGCCAACGCGGTACTCTCGGTGTAGATAGAGGCCCAGGCAATGGTCAGTCGTTCGATCAGAGTTTTTCTGACATTTGGGATCGGATGGATATCGGTGGAATGGCTGCGTTTGAAGCACGCTATAACCGTTGGGGCTTACTACTGGATGGTATTTATCTTAGAGTCTCTGATCATGGTGGGATTTCAGGCCCCAATGGGCTGATAGGCCTTTCGGCAGATGGCAATATCACGCAGCAACAGTATGCTGCCGCCGGTTATTACCGTGTTCTTGAAGGTACAACCACTGTGGATACCTTGGCGGGGCTCCGTTATAACATCGTCAGTTGGAACATAGATGCTCAACTGACTTCACCTTTACTACCAGGCAGCGCAATCTCCCGGAACTTTTCAGAACGTAAGCATTGGGTTGATCCCTATGCCGGGGTGCGAGTTACACACAGTTTCGATCGGCAATGGAGCGTTGTCGGTTATGCCGATATTGGCGGAGCCAGTTCAGGTTCAAATTTAACCTGGCAATTGCTTGGTGGGGTGAATTACGCCTTTCGTTCAGATGTGATTGGCAAGTTAGGCTACCGATACGTTTCCATCAATTATCAGAACGATGGTTTTATCTATGACGTGGCAACATCAGGCTTTTATACCGGGATCGGTATTACCTGGTAAAAACTGATAACAGAATCAATTGCAAATCATATTATCAATTTTGTTTTAAGGATATTTCTATGAAATTAAGTAAAGTGGCACAATTTACCGCCATTATTATCGCGGCTAATACTCTCAGCCTTGTTCATGCAGCCAGCGATGGTGTTGATATTTACTCCGATAGCTCCCAAAAGCATTTTCATCCACAAGGGAAACCACCGTCAAAATTCACTGTTGATCTGTATAATCAAGTGAAAAAGTCTTTACCTTTTGAAGACACCCGTGATTTTGAAGAGTCAAAAAAGGGATTCATCGCTAAACCCCCTTTTAAGCAGATTATGGCAGATGCAGGAAACGTCGCCTGGGATATGGAGAGCTATGAGTTCCTTCTGCAAGGCAAAGAATTCACCAGTATAAATCCTTCCCTGCAGCGTCAAGCGGTGCTTAATATGGCTTATGGCCTGTATGAAGTGCTTCCCGGCAAAATATATCAGGTTCGCGGGTTTGATCTGGCGAACATGACTTTGATTAAAGGCGATACTGGCTGGATCATCTTTGATCCGCTGACGGCAAAAGAAACCGCGGCGGCGGCTCTGGCATTTGCGAATGAGAAGCTGGGTAAACGCCCCGTAGTGGCAGTCGTCTTTTCCCATTCGCATGCTGATCACTTTGGTGGGGTGCGTGGCGTAGTGGATGAGAAAGATGTGCAAAGCGGCAAAGTTCCTATTATTGCCCCAGAACATTTTATGGAAGCAGCCATCTCCGAGAACGTTTTTTCCGGTAACGCGATGGCAAGACGAATTCAGTACCAGTATGCAGTGTTACTTGATCGTAGTCCATTTGGTCATGTTGATCAGGCGATAGGCAAGAATGTCGCTAATGGTAATACCGGGTTGATTGCACCGACCCGTTTGATTACCAAGGACTTTGAAGAGGTGACAATAGATGGGGTCAAGATGGTGTTCCAAAATACCCCTGATACGGAAGCTCCGGCGGAAATGAACACCTACTTCCCACAGTTTAAAGCTTTCTGGGCAGCGGAGAACGTGACAGGGACCATTCACAATATCTACACCTTGCGCGGTGCTGAAATTCGCAATGCGCTTAATTGGTCAAAGCAAATCAATAACGCACTCTATAAGTTCGGTGATGATGTGCAAGTGATGTTTGCTTCTCATAGCTGGCCACGCTGGGGTAATAGCATGGACAGTCAGCGTGCCGATGGCATGAATTTCACCATTAACTTGGTTACACCAGATAATAATGAGAAATACCTGATAGAAATGAGCAATGCAACGCTGACAAATATTGTTGGTTATCAGGCTAAAAAACCGACGCTCACCATTACCGTTAACCGTTCTGATCTTAATAGTGTCATGATGGGAACCAGCACGTTTGAGGCATTGGAAACAGCAGGCAAGGCTAAATTTGAGGGTGATCGTACCGCCTACGAGCAGCTCAAAAGTACCTTGGTCAAGTTCACGCCAAACTTCGAAATCATGCCAGGAACGTTAAACGCGAGCCCAACTCCTGCATCAGGAAATGTTAACAACACGGCACCAACCTATGATGCCAAGCCTTTTGAATATGTTATTTATTCGGCTGAAGAAGATTAACGGCATTGCCAACCTGCTTCTATTATGGAGTTTGGAGATGCGAGTCGAATTAGATACATAATATCTTAATAAAACTAGCCCTGTTCGATAAGGAGCAGGGCTGTATCAGTCAACATCGCAAGGATAAGGAAATTCACCTATGTCATACAGTGAAAAGCACAAAAAAGAGTTGCTTGAAATCGTTTACGGAATATGTGACTCAATTCGTGGAATGCCACTTAATAATGAACTATCAGAATACTTGAATGCACATTACGGCACTAATACCAGTACTTATCAGACATTATCACGTTTGTTACAGCTCGGTGTTGAAGAGGGATGGGTGGCTTATGATGAGATAGCAGGGCCGAATTATCGACGTGGTCGTCTTGCGGATCCTGATTTTAATACGGCAGGTATGAGTGTTGAAAGTGGTCTCCTATACAATGTAAAAGGTCAATACCATTGCCATACAAAAGGAGAGATCAATATGATCGTTCCACTCGAGCGTGATGCTAATTTCTGTGGCACCACATCAGGATGGCGAGTCTTCGAGCCAATGAGTGAACATTTCCCAACAGTGAAAGGAAAAGCGTTAATAATGTTTTTTCTTCCAGATGGAGCAATTGAATATAAAGCACCACCATCTCATTTGCAGTAATTCTGGCCTCACTTTTTTTGGAGAATATTATCAATGACGATACGAATACTGGCATTTTGCGGTAGCAATCGACGTGAATCACTCAATCAACAACTTCTCAAGTTGGCCGTGCAGGGTGCGGTAGACGCCGGTGCGGAAGTTACTGTTGTGCGGTTAGCAGAATTTCAGTTGCCGATCTACGATGGTGATGAAGAACTGGAGCACGGTTTACCGAAAGGAGCTATCGAGTTACAAGAACTGATCGCGCAGCATGATGCGTTACTGATTGCCACTCCTGAATATAACGGTGGATATACGGCGCTATTGAAAAATGCGATTGACTGGATTAGCCGCCCACAAGTAAATGGTAGCCTTGGCACCACATTGTTCGCGGGCAAAGTTGCTGCACTGGTTTCTGCATCGCCAGGTCTGCTTGGTGGGTTACGTTCACAAATGGGGATGCGTACCGTTCTGGATAAGCTTGGTGTTTTGGTCATTCCAAATTCCTTTGCTCTCGGTTCCGCGCACCAAGCATTCGATGACGAAGGGCAATTGCACGACATTACAGCACAAAGGCATGTGCTCGCTGTAGGAGCAGCATTGGCTCAGACTGTCGCGAAGTTTGTAAATTAAGCACTGTATCAATGCTGGTCGATCGATTTTATGTACGACCAGCAATCAGATTTGTTCAGTGCGTTTATTGAGGTAGACATTCTGAAACACCATAATCTACAAAGCAGTATGAGTGAAAAGACGGATTAACAAAAAGAGAGGGCAGATAAGGAAGTGGCTGGCTGCAAACAAAGTATTCATTTAACATAATATACATTATGCGCACCAATGGTAAGGATGGCAGAATCTGGCGGGAATCGTTGACACTGGCCGTCAACTGGCTACTATCGACAGTGATTCAAAATCATCCGTTTCTCCAAACGAATCAGAATCAAATGTCTGTCAGCAGTAAGTGAACGGCCTGACCTCACCAATCAGGCCTGTTCATCCAGTTAGTTGGTAAATCTGTACCTGATACACGAGAATCAAACACCACTTCTTCAGTGCCATCACCATGATGCCGGATAATCTGGTAACCGGATTGCGGGTTCTGGCTCTCAGCTTCATAAGCAGCCCGGAATGCTGGATCTTTGAGAAGCATCACTTTCAGCTCCTGATGTGTCATGAATTTTTCCATGATAAGCCCCGATGAATGCTGCCGCGCCGAATCAGCCATAACGCTGAAAATGGAAACTGTACGGCTTGGCCAACCCCGGACAGCAACAAAACAAGTTTTGTCACTGACCGGCGTTATCTTTCAAAACAGACAGTTAACGATTTTTTGTCTGGTGTTTATGCGTGAAATTTCGTGCGTACGAAATTCACCACCAATAAACAAACGGACGATGACTGACCGGAAAAGCAATGCCGTCAGCATCATGACCACGCATTACCTGATTGAGAAGCCTTCTGACTTCACGGCGCTCAGGCCTGGTCATCATCATATTGCGATACCAGGACGGCGATTTATCAAACCATCTGGCACAACTGGCAAAATGTGAACCTACACGACGATAAGACTTAAGGCGGCCACCGGGAAGTCGGTCACGCGCCTTATTTTTTACAGACATAATAAATCCTCTAAGTAACTGAATACCTAGAAGATGTCGTACTGTTCATACCCCATAAAAGTTAACGCCATAATAAAAATCCATACAATCAGTTCAGGTTGTCCCGGAACAGTTCACCGCTCCTCGCGGCGCTGCGGGGCGTCGCCCTGCTCCGGTCAACCTTTCTGACCTGAAGCACCACCATAATATCAGTCTTGTTGCTTTCACTGGTACGGGAACCGAAGAAGCTCCAGCCGGAACTGGCCTTACTGTCTTTCTGTTCAGCAAGGCCACCAAGTAAAATAATATCACCATCTGCAAGGCTGACTTCGGTTGTTACATCACGCTTGATAAGGGTTGGCGAGTTATTGACGCCGGTTTCAGTGGTCACAAAGTTGGAAAGCTGCTGCTGAATCTTGAGATCCATTGTCCGACTTTTGATTGATGGCGTCACGTTAAACAAAACACCGCTGGAACGATATTCAACGGATTGCGTTGTCGTATTGTTATTCACCGTAACACTGCCCAGTACTGGCACATCAGAGCCGACTGAAAAAGACGCTGAGGCATTATTTTTTACCCGCAGTCGTGGCGCACTGACAACAGTAAAACGACTGTCGGTTTTCAGCAGATTGAAAATGGCATCAATGGAGCCGGTTCGAATATTGATAAAATTATCCAGTCCGGCAGCACCAACTGAAATATTGAATTTATCAGACAGAATTTTAGCCGCTAAAAGAATGCCGGAGCCGTCAGACTGCGAGGTCTGAACCTCAAAAACATAACCAGAAACAACCACTTCATCACTCATCGTATCCAGCGAAGTGACCAGTGTTTTCAGGATGGCGATATCCTCTTTCGTACCATAATAAACCAGAATATCACCGGTTCGATTGATGTAGTTGCTTGCCCCTGATGAACCTTTTAGCGAATCGTCAGAAATCACGGCTCCACTGTTATTGAAGGAGCCTGAAACGTAGCCGCCAAGAATATCAGACAGGTAGGCAACAGAACGGTACTGAGGCGTATAAGTCCATGTATAACGTGGCTTAACCGGCTCTTTCGGCGTATAGGGCGCGATAAAATCAACACCCTTTTTCGTCCATATTCGAATGTTCATATTGCCAAGATAACGGGTTACAAATTCCCGTTCATCAATATCAGGTGTTAACCTGAATGTAATCATTCGTTCATCATTAACAAGCTGTGGATCTAGCATATACGGGACTTTAAGCACCTCACTGTAAATAAGAGAAATAGCCTCCGGTAGCTTGACTTTATTTAATTCAAGCTCTGACCCTGCGAAAGCACATGAAGAAAATAGTAGCGTTAATGCGAGTAAAATCTTTTTCACTATTTTTTCCCCGTATAAAGCGTCACACGCTCACCATCAATAATTCCGCTCATCAACATCCCTTTGTAATTAAAACTGGATGCAGGAACGGCACGCAAAACACCGGCACCGTTAACAAGAATCACAAACGCCCTGCCTTCACTGGTCATTCTCCCTGATATACGCCACTCGGTTGAAAGTGGCGGTTCAGCTGGTTCTGAGGGAGTATCTGGTGCTGGAGTAGCAGCGGAAGAACGAAACATGGCCGCATCACGTACATCTGTTGTAGTCAAATCTGGCGAGGGATCGCTTCGGCCAAACGTGCTGAAAAATGAGTAAATCAGCCAGCCTGACCCGATAAACATCAATGGAAAAAGCACAAGAAAGAACCTGACTTTGCCAGAATTCCAGATGCTCTGGCGTTTATCTGTCTGCTTTTCATTACCGTTATTTCCTTCATAACTTTTGTAAAGTTCAAAAATATCAGGGTTATATTTATTGCGATAACTGGTGACGAGGTTGCTTTTATAGATTTTGTGGCCTGAATATACGTCAATGCAGTAATGATTATTCAGGCCCAACGCTTTCAGCTTGCGCATCCGGTAAGTTGTTTCTATTTTGTCTTTCAGAAAGCGAGCAATATTAGAAAGTGACTGATTTACAATAACCAAATCACAGCTAATACCCGTTTCAGGGTGCGTAAAATGACGATGTTCAGCAATAAATGATTTCTTCTCAGCCGTCATATCCTTATCGCTACCGAAGATTCGCCATGCTTCATCAATAACAATTAAATCACCAAACTGGCAAAAGCTCCCTTCCCCACCTTTAAAAGGAAAGAAATCTGCTTTAAGCACATCATCATTATCCACAACAATAATTTCTCCCGTTGCATCAGGATAACGTTCGGTGATTTTATCTTTTTGTAAACCATAAATGTTCGTCACAACTCTCCGGCCGCTGGTAAATGCCGGAATAATGACATTGCAAACGGCTTCATAACTTTTTCCTGAGCCGGGTATGCCAATATATGCAGAAATAGCCATAACTCACCCTATAACAGGAATACGTCGAATAATAAAACGAGTAGCCATTGCGGAGATAATCATACTAATCCCCTGTGGTAATTTACTCAGGTTAATGAAGTACCAGAATCCGTCTGATAAATTGGCAAACAGCGATGAGAGATTGCTTGAATCTGGCAGTAACTCAACAAGGATTTCAACGAAGCCCTGGACTACAAAATACAGCGCAAAGAATACGACGAATTTAATAATCAATGACCGGAATACAAAACCTAACAAAGTATTTAATGCACTAATCAGAATCCCAAACATAGTTGCACTCCTTTAGGCACTCAGAATAATACGGAGCGCAACAAATCCCCATATAATCAGAAATATGGTTTCTACGGCGCTTCTGTTCTGCTCAATTAACGGACAATGGGAGTCAATTCTGTACTGGTGATTAAACACGCTGAATTCAACAACGGGGCAGGATGCTGAATGAGAGCCGATGTTAAATTCGTTTGTAAAAGGCAACAAGTTAATAATTGGCGTTAAAATATCTCTTGCCGTTGGCGTTTCTTCAAGCTCAGGCTCTTTTACACCGGGATCTTCTCCCAAATCTATATTGCCATTATTTCCAGTGTCAGATCCTGAGTTGTTATTAATGGTAATATCAATATTGACGTCAGCCCCTGCACTGTCAGATACAGGTGAAAGCATATCTAATAACGTTGGAGATAGCCTAAGTTCCGACATCGCAGAAGTTACTTCAGCCGGTGAAACCTCTTTAAACGGTAAGCCGTTATAATCGGCATTAACGGCAGCTTCAGACCACAGCTCGTTAATCATGTCGGCAAGAAGTGCTGGCGATACACTAACACTATCAAGATACTCCAGATAATCAATCATGGACTCAATATTTCCTGCCTCCAGTACTTCCGTCATGGCTTTATATTTGGTATTGGTCCAGATAGTAAGCTCACTCTTTTCATCAATATCTTTTGCGGTGTAATCCTCTTTTTCAGGAACGGCGCAAATCGTCGAATATCCACCATTTGACTGATTAGTCGTTTTACAAGGCGTGTTGTGATACTGATATTGCTTTCCTGCTGTTAAATAAGCAACGCTGTAATACATGGGAAGCCCTGCTACATTTTCATACATGGGAATACCTGCGGGAAATGAAGATGCGGCCGGGTTGCTATACAAGTGTGTAATCTCAGGTATTTCATAAAATGAGGAAGGATAAGTAAACTTATAATTCTGTTCAGTAAAGGATACATCTCCATTACTGTTGACAACTTTATTCGTCACAGTGCGTTCAAAATTCGTTAGTGTTTCAGTATAAGTACGCGAGTTATAGTCATTAAGATAATTTCTGGCAATTTCAGTTGGATTATCACCATAGTAATAAATTAGCTCTTTCGAATCCTGATAATAATAAAGTGCATTATCTGGCGTGGAATATCCTGTTTCAACACCTACAACTGGAGAACCCGCATCCACATTATTACGACTAACATGAAGGATTACCGGACTTAATTCCTGTGGTTCAAAATTAACGGTTATCGTCTTACTTTCACCACTTTGACCACTGTACGTTACTTCATATAAATTATCGGAAATCTTTTTACCGTTAGTCATTACCATTACCGAGCCGTCAGATGAACTCAAAGAAGACGGAACAAAAGATGATACAGCAGCAGCAATACCCGCCCACGTTGCAACACCGCTCATTTTGTATGATGAGGCAGCAGGCAAGTATTCGGCAGCATTAGCCGCAGCGCGGCCAACAAAAACACGGGTTGCTGTAAGCTGTGATGCCGTATAAATCGCATCATTGGCAGCAAAGCGACGAACAAGCACCCGGCCAACGACTTTAGGAATAACAGCCCGCGCAGCCACTGCTGCAATTGCTGGTACAAATGAATATGAATATCGGGGAAAGGAAACCCAGAGAAAGGAAAAAATAAAGGAATAAACCGTCAGCCTCTTAGCCCAAGAATAACGACATAAGCTGAGACGATCCCCCATAAAAGGGAACCCAATTTCCATAATTCAATCTCCATAATAACCTCAAGTAAAACGGGCGATATTGCATCGCCCATGAATAATGAATTTATGCGGATTTAACGGTACGCAATACCCAGCGAACGCCAGCGACACCGGCATAAAGTGTTACCAGTGAAGCAGCAACGGCCATAATCGCAACCAGAACTGTACTG
Source organism: Serratia sp. MMO-28 (assembly GCF_037199905.1). Lineage (NCBI taxonomy): Bacteria > Pseudomonadati > Pseudomonadota > Gammaproteobacteria > Enterobacterales > Yersiniaceae > Serratia > Serratia sp. MMO-28. The sequence goes on along the minus strand of NZ_JBBCVB010000036.1, from coordinate 27,193 downwards.
AAATCAATGCTGTTCGTCAGCGGCGATAAATCAACACCACTTGATGCCGCTCCTTCTGCAGCGAAAGTCGCGCCAGAAACAGCCATTAATGCAGGTACAGCCAGAAAACTAACGATTTTTTTAAACATAACTCTATCTCCATTACATTTTAAAGGTTCGCATTCAAGCAGTACGAACCATCTTTATTACCTGTCCCACACCTACAGAAAAAAGCCAGAGCAGCAGGACAGAGCCAAAACCTAATGTCCAGTAATTTCCCATTGCAGAATAATCAATTTGATGAAATGGTTCAGAACGTACCATTATTGCCTGACATTCTTTTGCATTGTTCGCATTACATAAATAACCTTCAATACGGTAACCATTTTCAGGAATATGATTATCAAACTGAATATCGAAACCTGATGTATCCATAATCAGCCTTTTATTTCAGTAATGCCGCCATCTGATGAAATGTTATAAGTTACTCCTTCCCTCCCCTCCATTGACCAGACGCGAACATATACAGGTATCTGGACTAACTTACCGATAAAATTATTTGCCTGATTCATTACACCGGCATTAACAAGAGCCTGAGATACACGAATAATAATCTGGTCTTGCTTAGTGCCGCCAAAACCATCAGGAATCTCTAAGCCAACACCAATTTCATTATAGTATCCCTGACCATTGACCTTATTACGCTGGCGAGCACCAAGCATTTTACCTTTTACAAAAAGACCATAATTAGACATATCACTCTCCTTTAATGCCAGTTACTGGCATGTGAAATACGGTTATAATCGAAAATTAAACCTTTCTCATAAACCCATGATGGAATTTTGGCTGGTTTGGCTTCAAGAGTACGAACCAACGGAACAACGTTATTAGAATCCGGTGACTCACAATAAAAGTTAATATCTATTCCGAAAGAAAGTAATTCTTTACGGTGTCGGTAGAATGTAGGTTTCGGTAACATCTCTTTCATGTTCGCGCCCTGCTTCCACAATAAATATGTAGACTGTATTTTTCTTGGGAGATTAATTATTTTTTCATCAGTTAATATAGTATTTTGATTCATTTCTATTCTCCCTACATAGTCAGAGAATAATTTATTGGGCGTCTCAATATTCCAGCTATTACCAAGCGTAAGATTCAAATCAATTAATTCAGTTGTTCTTAATGTTAATTCAATGCGTAATTTATCTTTTGACCAGTCCAGTAAACCAGCTTTAACGAATTCGTCTGCCATCTGGTGCCCTTTTTTGCCAGATGTATGCTCATCATATTTTGAATAAAATTTCAGGCTCCAACGACGGGAGTTTTTCCCTAAGTAAACAGTGCCACCTTTACCACAGGCGCGACCGTGGCGAGTTTTAGCTTTAAATTCTGCGGCATATAACCATGCGCGGACATTTTCTAATGTTGACAATGAATACATGTAATTGATATCGATGCGCGAGATCTTAAATTGCCCTTCCATGACCTGCCGATAGGATGGTAGATCATGAGGAATATGCAGTAATGCCAATATTCTGGCGTAAGCTGTTAACACCAACCCTTGCAAATCGTCGGAACCGATAACAGAGTGACCTTGCAAAAACTTTGATGGATTACCGTCAATGTAGAGATGTGTTGCCCGACCTTCACCATCAGATCCAACAGACCTTACTTTCATTGTGGACTCATGCGAACCGCGAACGGTCAACCGTTTTACTGTTTCCCACTCCACTGCACCGTCAGCATCGACGCTGACGACACTACCAGCCGGTAACGGTCGGTGTGTGCAAGGCAGGATTCCGGTAAACCAGTCGATCATAAGTAGTCACACCCATCAAAATATGTGTCAATAGTCATTTGTGAGCAGATTGAATGGTCACAATGTAATATGCTCAGATCTGACAGTCAATACATTTGCAATGTTTAAATTGTCAGAAATGAGTATCAAATCTAACTATTGAAAAACCACTGTTAAGATGGAGCCAAGTAGATGGGCAACAATGAGCATGAAGTTATGGCGGACAAACAGAGAGCAGAACGTATCAAAAAGGTAATTCTGGAACACTCGACTTATGAAGAACTGGCCGAGAAGACTGGCATTAGCGTGAGTACGCTGGTCAGGATAGCGTCCGGCAAAACTGAACCTAAATTCAGTGACATCATTCAGATAGCTAAAATTACGGGTGCAGACTTAAACACCTTAGCTTATGGCTATGCTCTTGATGTTAAAGAAGAAGCTACCGAGCGGAAGCTAATCACTTCTGCGGATGGATATACTGATGAAGAAACCACTAACGCACATAATTTCATCGTGTGGAACATCAGGACACTGGAAAAACAAGATATTCTGGCACTCGCAAGGCAGGTTTCTGCCTTAAGTTCATACACTTACAGTACTAAAATGTTTATGAAAAAAGCGGTGTCTGGAGAAGAGTAAAAGGATTAACAGTCTCAGGAATGAGACAAACGTGCAGTATTACCAACACTGCACGTTCTTTATTGTGCGAATTTTGAACAGTGAAAAAGGATCAAAAGGATGAGTAGAAATAACGAAACAAGCGGCGTTGAACTGGTTGTCGTGGGCGTATTTGCTTTCTGTCTGGCAGTTGTTGCCTGGCTAATGAAAACTTTCGATGTTGAATGGCAAACAGCACTGGAAACTGCGCCTGGCCTGATAGTCTGGCTGCTTGTTGTCGGTGCGGGGATCTTTTTCGGGATCAAAATGGAAACTGGCCTTATTCGCTGGGGTGCTCCACTGGCGATCGCCCTTCTGATCCCGGTATTCAAGCCAATTCTTAAGGAAGCTGCCGGAGTTCGTGAAACGGGTGGGCTGGTTTTCGATGATATGGTTTCGTGGTATGGAACTGGCTGGGGAATGTCTCTGATGTTCTTCGGGATTCTTATTGTCGGATATGGCCTGCTTTATTGGTGGCACAGAAGAAATTCATATTACTGGTAATCAATAAAACGTAGAAGAGAGGAAACATATGAAACTGAATCCTGAGAAATACAATAGAAACATTACCCTGCTATGTCCTGTGTGCGGAAATACAGAGATGGAACACGAGGAAGAGTCTGAGGTCGTTAGATGTGTAGGCTGCGGGAAAGAATTTACTAATGATGAGTTAATCCAAGAAAACGGGGTGAGTATTGACGCTCATGTAGATGAAATAAAAGAAGAGTTAACAAAAGACATTCAAAAACAGTTTAACGACATGCTCAAAAAGGCATTTAAGGGAAGTAAGAATATAAGGATCAAATAATGACAACAAGTGATGCCATCGCTTTAGCTGCGCTTGTAGTATCGATTTACACTATCATATCGTCAGAAATGAAATCGAGAAAAAGCGATAGAGAACAAAAGGTTATGAAGGATGAGCAAGACAGGTTACGTAAGTTGCTTCTGGAAAAAGAAACAAAGTCAGCAATTAATGAGATGAAAGCTGAGCTTGGTGCTCGCCTCGTAAAAATAGCCAAAAACAACTATAGGCTCAAGATATTTAATAGAGGGAGGGTTGAGGCTAAAAATATAGAGATTCATTTCCCTGATAACGATGGAAATGAATATCTTTCAATGCATGATGTAGAAGATAAATTTCCATATGAGGTATTACACCCGCAACATGGGATTGAAATTTTAGCGGGAATAAGCTTTGGAAGTAAAACTAAATACCGAATAAAACTCATATGGGATGACAATTATAAAAGAAGAAATGAGGAGGAGTTTTTCATTTCTATATAAATTGGTTCGCACAATGACGTTATGCTAAAGAGGCCGCTGCGGGATTCGATTTTCGCAGCGGCCTTTTCAACATAACGAGTCGTACATTATGCGCACCTAAGTGACGATGCATGGAATCTGGCTATTTGGATCAGTCAATTTCCTCCCACTCCAAAACTCTACAGGATGTCATTGACCGCCGCTGGCTCACACTCACACCTGGCCGTTAAATGCTTATAAGACGCTTAAATAATAAATTCTGGATATCCTGCTTGTGAGACAGTATCGCGTGTGCCGTTATTACATTATCTTCTACCGAGTACAACACTCTGTAGCCGTCTGGGGTGTTGCACTCACGGTATTTTGCGCAACCTATCTTGAGTAATTCCGGGCATACCTGACATCCAAGCGGAAAATTACTGACTCGGTTTTCGAAGTGCTCAATGATGCCGCTGATCACTTCCTTTGGTGCTGCTTCGATACGGCGTAAGTGGTTGGCAATATCTTCAATGCAGACTTTTACCGTAAGTGTGTACTGGATCACAGCCGCCATTACAGCCCCGTCAACAGTTGTTCTTTACTGAGGATATTGCCGTCTGTCTTGTCTTTCTCTGAGAGAGTCAGCAGCTTTAACAGCGCGATAGCATTTTGGCGCTCCTGCTGTGCCTCGTAGGACTCAATCACATACGCCGGAACTCCGTTTTGAGTGACCAGAATCGGCTCCTCCAGATCGAGCGATGCGGCGTTCTTTTTCACGTAACTTATGGTTTCAACTTTCATAGTAACCTCACAGAGCAAATAAGTTTAAATATAGTCTAAATATAGTCCTCTAACAACAACTAGCAGGACAGAACGCTAGCAAACGTAGTAATGGCCCTAGCCGGATTGACATAGATGCCCCTTGTTTTTGATCGCGCTACGTAAAATCTGACAAACAGCGGCCGTCATTGTCTTACTGATTTCATCAAAATGCACGCAGAAGGCAGCAATACGATGTGGAGCGTTCTTAAACACATTGTGGTTTATGGTGCTTTAAATTAAAAATAAACAGATTTATAGTCCATAATAAATTAAATTTACAGTAAAAAACACTTTATTAATACTTAACCTTGCAGAATGTGGCCTCGCATACCATATTTAGAAAACTCCGAATCGGCCATCAGATTAAACTGAGTTATAAAGCGTTGGCGGGTAATGAAACATATAAATTATTAAAATTTTTACAATACTCACACTTATTATTTTTAGTGAGGCACAGCTTTCCTGCGCCATCCTGGCACGTTGTGTGTTGCTCTTTTTAATTATCACAGTAATTATCTAATTTAATATAATTATATAAATGACTTCGAAACGTCATCTTGCGCTTCTGGTTTTTTTTCACCTGCGTAATGACTTTTGGGATCCTTTTAATTCAACATCTTGAGAGATAAATCATCGCTATTTTTATAATGGCGCAGATGGGTGTACGCGCTAAAGGTCAGCAGTAAAAATGTTAAATTTCAATGGGGATTCAATCTGTTACAGCACCATCAACCACTGATACAAATGAATGTAAATGATTAAAGCATCCTGTTTTACTATTTTACCCGGCGGCGATTATATATCGTCACAATAAAATTCCTATACAGGTAGCAAATTATGAGCAATGAACTTGCATCCGATGCGGCACTGCAACAATTTGTTGAGATTTCTAGCGTATTAACCGGATTTGACCGTTTTGAATTATTAGGTACTGGGCAAGCGGCTTTTTATTTTGACTGGGTACAAACCCACGCTACAGAAAACCTTCTGCTCCTGCTCTCAACCTGTAGCAAAATGCCCGCAGAAAACGAACAACGCCAAGCCTTTATTACAACCCACCTCCTCGCTTCAGAAAAAATGTCACTGCTGGTGCGCAGCATCATCAAGCTGTGGTATTTGGGCCAATGGTTTCCCTCTGACGATCCTAACGACACGGTCATTCCCAGTGCTAACAGCTATCAGCAAGGGCTGGTCTGGAATGCGATTCATGCTCATCCACAAGGTGCCAAACAGCAAGGCTTTGGCGCCTGGTCCGAGCCCCCTGTCGCAACCACGGTGGTGAAATTATGAATATCATCACGCCAGAACAGGCCGCAATCACTGAGTATGATGTGGTGATCGTCGGTGGTGGGATCTCAGGGGCGATCGTCGCGAAAACCCTGACGCAGGCAGGTAAACGTTGTCTGATTGTCGAAGCCGGTACCGGCATCGGCGTGGATTATCAAGGCTACCTGGATTATCTCAACACCTTCTACACCGCCACCATAAAAATCCCCAATGCCCCCTACCCGGTTAACCCCAACGCTCCGGAGCCGCTTGAAACAGAAGTTGCCAAAATCCCCCCCGATCGTCCCAACGATAAAGGTTACTTCGTCCAGTGCGGGCCGCTGCCGTACAGCTCTACCTATACTCGTTACCTCGGCGGCACGACTCTGCACTGGTTGGGCACCTCGTTACGCATGTTGCCGGAGGATTTCCATTTAAAATCGCTTTATGGCGTGGGGATCGACTGGCCGATCAGCTACCAGGATCTGGAGCCTTGGTATCGTGAGGCTGAACGCGAACTGGGCGTTTCCGCCAATGTTGATGAACAGTCTTACCTCGGGGTGACCTTTCCAACCGATTACGTCTATCCGATGCATGGCCTGCCTGCGAGCTGGAGCGACAAACAGCTCGCCAGCCGCATCGACGGCATGCAGGTTGAAGATGATGGCCAGAGTTACACCCTGAAGGTGCGAGGAACCCCGGCATCACGTAATGGCATCCCGAATGCCGCCTACAACCACGGCCATGGCTATCAACCCAAGGGCGCGGTGGGCAATGCCAGCATAGGTCATCGCTGTATGGGGAATTCGAGCTGCGTCCCGATTTGCCCGATCCAGGCCAAATATAGCGCGCTGAAAACCCTCGATGCGGCCAACCACGACAAGCTGGATATCCTGCTGCGCAGCGTTGCCTACCAGTTGACCATAAACCCCGACAGCAAAGAGATCGCTGACGTCCAGTTCAAACATTATCTCAGCCCGCAAGATCCCACCTACACTCTGCATCGGGTGCGCGGTAAGCGCTATGTCCTGGCGGCCCACGCTGTGGCTAATGCGATACTGTTGCTGGCCTCCGATGCCTGTAAAGGTAACGATCTGGTCGGCCGGCATCTGATGGATCACCCCGAGTTGCTCACCTGGGGGCTGGCCAGTACGCCGATGTGGCCATTGCGTGGCCCGCTGGCAACCTCTGGCATTGAGGATCTGCGCGGTGGCAGCTTTCGCAAATACCATGCTCCATACCGCTTCGAAATGGGTAACGATGGCTGGCTGTGGCCGACCGGTGCGCCACTGAGCAATGTGCTCGATCTGGTGGATAATCAGCAACAGTTTGGCAAAGCGTTGCGCCAGCAACTTGAAGTGGATGTTTCACGCCAGTTCCGGTTCGGCATTCTGGTGGAGCAACTGCCAGAGTACGAAAACCGCGTCACTATCGATCCGGCCTACAAAGATGCTTTGGGTAACTACCGCCCGGTGATCCACTACGACCTGTCACCTTATACCCGGGCTGGTTTTTCCAGCGCTTTTGAGACGGCCATGGCGATTTTTGACAAGGCCGGGATCAAAAACTGCTCGAACTACCCGAAAGAGGCCGCCGGTGCCTTCACCTGCCCAGATGGTAAAACCCTCACCTTTAACGGTGCCGGGCACTTTGCCGGAACCCACTGTATGGGAGATTCCCCCGGCAACTCGGTGGTGAATAAATACCAGCGCACCTGGGAACACAGCAATCTCTACCTGGTGGGCTGCGGCAATATGATCAATATGGGGACCTCTAACCCGACCCTCACCATGTCAGCGCTGACCTGCTGGGCTGCGCACAACATTCTGCAGGATCTGAATGGAGAACCCTATGCAGCAAATTAGCTGGCAACAAGCTACCGCTCGGCACTACGACGCGGTGATTGTCGGTTCGGGGTTTGCGGGCTGCATTATGGCCAAACAGCTGGTCAAAGCTGGCCGCAGAGTGCTGATCGTCGAAGCCGGGACCGGCGAAACCCGCTTCAGCCAAAACCTGGAACATGTGCAGACGTTTATGGTGGCCTCCGCCAAAACCCCCAATTCACCCTATCCTAACTCGCCTAACGCCCCGCAACCGGAGGTGACCGATGTTGAGCCCATCACACCGGGCCATCTGTCCCACAAAGGGTATTTCGTTCAAGCAGGCCCCTATCCCTTTGAGAGTAACTATACCCGCCGGCTGGGCGGCACCTCTCTGCACTGGTTTGGCAGTTGCCCACGTATGCTGCCCCAGGATTTTGCCATGGCTACCCTGTTTGGCCGCGGCGTGGACTGGCCGCTGACCTATGACGATTTGCTGCCGTACTACGCATTGGCGGAATGGGAGATTGGCGTTTCGGCCGACGTACAGGAACAGCAATATCACGATATCCACTTTGGCCCCGATTACCGCTATCCGATGCACAAAATTCCGCAGAGCTATCTGGATCAGTGGATGATTGCCGGGTTGGCCAATGCCCCTTTGCCCGGTACCGATAGAGCCGCTCAGATCCGCTCCATCCCTCAGGGCAGAAACAGCGTCCCCAATGACGGCTACACGCCACGCGGTGCAGTGGGTAACCCGGCGGTGGGTCAACGCTGCATGGGCAATTCCAGTTGTATACCGATCTGCCCGATACAGGCGCGTTACAACGCGTTGAAAACGCTGGTAGAAACCGATGCCGATCTGCTGATCCAAACCGTGGCTTCGCGCCTGCATATCGCACCGGAAAACGGCCATATCCGCGCACTGGACTGCAAAGTGTGGCTGAACGACAGCAGTAACGCACATGTTGATATCACGCTGCATGGCGATCTGTTCATTCTGGGTGCCAACGCGATCGAAAACGCGGTGTTGCTGCTGGCGTCACGGGCTTGCCAGTCCAGCGGAGAGCTGGGGCGTAACCTGATGGATCACCCGGCCATCTTATCCTGGGGGCTGTCTCCTCAGGCCATCGGCGCATTCCGTGGACCGGGCCTGACCTCCACGCTGGTTAACTACCGTGGAGGCGAGTTCCGTCGCGATCGCGCCGCGTTTGTGCTGGAGATCGGTAACTGGGGCTGGAGTTGGCCACGCAACGAACCGGTAGACAGCACGCGGGATCTGGTGGATGGCGAGAAGCTGTACGGCACAGCGCTCCGGCAGCGCCTTGGGCAGGATCTGCCGCGGCAAATCCGCCTCGACATGATGACCGAACAGCTGCCAAACGCCGCCAACCGGGTCACCATTGACGATCGCTGTCGCGATCCTTTAGGCAATTACCGGCCGGTGCTTCACTACAACGTGGATGACTATACCCAGCGCGGCATGGTGTTTGCCCGTGACGTTGCCCGCGATCTGTTCCGCCAGTTGCACATTGAGGACTTCACCCAATACCCAGCCAGTAATCCCGGTTATTTCACCTGGCAAGGTCGAGGCTATGTCTGGGCCGGCGTCGGGCACATCGCGGGCACTCACCGCATGGGTACCCGGCCTGACAATTCGGTGGTCAACCGGCATCAGCAGAGCTGGGATCACGCCAACCTTTATGTCATTGGCTGCGGCAGCATGCCGACGCTGGGCACCTCGAACCCTACGCTGACCATGACGGCACTGACTCTCGCCACTGCCGATCACATACTCGGACGGAAACATTGATATGAATATGACCGCGCAAGCCAAGAAAATACAACTCGCCGAAACGTCGTTTGCCCAGCTCGGCTATGTGAAGCTGAGCGACGAAAAAAGCCTGCAACAAGACCTGCTGGAACTGCGTGAGTTGTTACAAAACGCCATGGTGCTGGAGCACGCCACCATTCCTCCCTATCTGACGCTACTGTATACCCTGAATGACGACGTCGACTGGCGCATTATCGAAACCCTGCGTTCGATCGTGGTGGAAGAAATGCTGCACTTCACGCTGACGGCCAACCTGCTTAACGCCATCGGCGGCACGCCGGCGGTGGATTCCCCGGAGTTTCTTCCCAACTACCCGGCACGTTTACCTTACGATATTGATGCGATTGAAGTGCATTTGTGTGGATTTTCCAAAAGCGGCATCTTTCAGGGAATGGTGATCGAGCATCCAAAAGACGTGCGCCCCGGAGCCATCGCCAGTGAAGTTCCCAGTAACATGACCATCGGCGAGTTTTACCTGTATGTGGAATCGCGGCTGCGTGCCGCCGTGGAGGCGCACGGTGAAGCCGCGATCTTCTGTGGCGACCCACTGCGGCAGGTGCCCCCTGACGTATTTTATTACGGTGGCGGTGGCAACGTCATCGAAGTGCATAATCTGAGCACCGCCATCGCGGCCATGAAGCTGATTACCGATCAGGGTGAAGGCACCCAGCACAATATCTGGGTGGTAGGTGAAGACGAACTGGCCCACTATTTCCGCTTCAGCCAGCTCTACCATGAACGGCTGTACAAGCCCGGGGATACCGTTGCCAGTGGCCCGACCGGGCCAGAGTTTCCGGTGCCCTGGAACCGGGCGGTGATGATCGACGGTAATGCCAAGGCCGCCGATTATCCTCCGGGGGAAGTTCGTGATGCCGTCGTCCGCTTTAATCAACGCTATTGCGAACTGCTAGGCAACCTGCAAATGGCGTTTACCGGTGCCCCTGACAAGCTAATGGCGGCGGTGGTTGCCATGTGCGCCCTGCGCGATGATTTCCGGGCGATCACCGCCAATCCATTCCCTGGAAAACCGCTGTTCCACTGCGCGCCTACCTTTGAGTACAGCGTCGCCAGCCAGCAGCCTTTCGCTAAGCAGGCGCTCCTGGCGGCCTCAAGCACGGCAGGCTCCAGCAATGAGGCCACGCTGGATCAGCTGCAACAGGCCTACTCCACCGGCAACCTGCCACTGGCGCTGGCCTGCATGACGGATAACGTGATCTGGGATATCTCCGGCCCCAGCGAATGCCCGTATCTGGGCGTCTTTTATGGTCATGAAGGTTTCAGCCGTTTCTGGACGCTACTTGGTGACACTGTCACCTTTGGCAGTGCCGGTATTGAGCGATCGTTCTTTAGCGGCAACCAGGCGATGTCTTATGGGGGTGAACAAGGCACCACTAAATCCACCCGAGCACCCTATCACTATGACTGGGCAATCCGCTACGAATTCAATGAGCAACATCAGATCACCCTGATGCGCCAGTATTTCAACCCGCTGTACATTCTTTCGGCACTGAAAGCAGCGCCTTACCCGGCCCCTGCGGCCTGCCCGCATGCCGCTAATGCCCATCCTTCTCAACAGACAGGAACCATGAACATGTCGAGTCCGCAGAATGATTTACCCAGCATCCCGGCCCCCTTCACCATGCCGTTTTACTACGCATCGCTGACCAATGTCGGGGTGTATTACCTGGTTCCCGTGAGCCGCGTTGAACCTTATCTGAAAGGCACCGGTCTCTGCCCAGCGCTGTTTGGTGACAAAGCCATGGTGAGTTTCAACTTCCAATTGTATGCCGGGCAGTTTGCTTCGGGCCTGAATCTTCCACCCGAGCAATGGAGCAGCAGCGGTGCTGCGATCACCCAGGAACTGGAATTAAACATCGTGGCTTATCCCGAGAAGCGTAAAGATCAGTTGGCGCCGATTGGGTATCAGGCTTTCATTCAGGATGGCGATCAGACCAAACTGTATGGTAACCACCGTGTCTGGGTGCCTTGCGATGCTCCTATCGCCATTGCCGCCGGGGAACAACTGTTCGGTGAACCGAAATTCAAAACCAGCTTTAAGGTGAACCTGGCGTCACAAAACCCGGTGCGCAGCGATGCGGCGATCTATCAGCCTGAGTGGGTAGAAACCTGGGGATTCCGCGTCGACGATCCGCAAGATGCCAATACCGCGATCTTCACCTGTATCGTTAACACGCTGGGCATCAAAGCGATCCCCGGCAACATTTCACCTATAACCGAATACGGTGTACATGATGGCAAGCTGATCGGCTGTCGCTGGAATATTCTGCAACCGATGGACACTTACTTCCTCACCGCCAGCCATCACCAGGCGGTGCAACTGATCTTGGGTACCAGCAGCCACCCAATGCGTAAAGATCTGGAGGCCTTGATCGGTGGTTGTGCTCCGGTGGCCGTGCAGACCCTCAACTCCGCCCCGGCGGCAATTCAGAGCCGTGCTTACTACCCATAGCCATCATCCCCGTCGCCGTTCAGCGCGACGGGGTTCTGCATCGTGTTTCGGGAGCAAAAAATGAGCGAAGTCGACAACATCTACTTTTCCCGTTTTGATGAGATCAAAGGGGAATCTTTTGACTATATCGTGATTGGCGGCGGTGCCTATGGCACCAGTTTTACCCACCGAGTGCTGCAGCATAACCCGCAAGCGCGTATTCTGGTGCTGGAGAAAGGTAACTATCTGATCCCTGACCATATCCAGAATATTCCCCCCGCTTATATCAAACTCAACACCAGCGTCGGGACACGGCCATGGACCTATTACGGCACCCCCGGCCTGAATTTTATGCCGCAGATCCCTTACGTTGGGGGGCGCGCCCTGTTCTGGAATGCCTGGACGCCGCAGCCGGACGAAAGCGAAATGCCCGATTGGCCAGTGCAAGCCATCGAGAGTCTCGACAAACAGTGGTATCCCACCGGGGAATTTATGGGGCGGCGTTATTCACTGGCAACGCCTGGCAACCTCAACCAGTCATTGAATCAGTTTATGAGTGAGAGGCTGTTCTCTCAGTTAGCCAATATCAGCGGAGCCAAACCACAGCCCAGCCCCAGCGCTCTGTTTTCCGCTATGGCGACCGGCCAGGGCGTGCCACCGGAAGACTGGGCCAAATTCTCACCGATTTCGGTGCTGGTCAGCGATGTGCAAAAGTTCGCGGGCAAGCTGCGGGTGGTGGTCAATGCCGAAGTCGAAAAGTTGATTGCTGAAAGTGACATTGTCACTGATATCATCACCAAGGACGGTACTCTGAAGGTGGGTAAAGCTCAGGTGATCCTGGCCTGTAATACGCTGGAAGCCGGGTTTATCCTCACCCGCTCTTTCCCGCAGGATCCCCTGATAGGCAAAAACCTGTGTGGGCACATTCGCTCATGGCTGGCCGCACGTATTCCCGCCAGTTGCCTGCCCGCGCTGACGCAGCAGTTACAGACCGTTGCCTATTACCTGCCGGGGATCGATAAAACCACCAATCGCCTGATGCACACGCATATCAGCGTGGTGCATAACCCACAGCCTGCACAAAGTTATGACGTGCTGTACCGCATTCTGCCGGATGCTTCCACCCCCGAGGCGGTGGCGACCTATCAGGATCCGAACTATGTGGTGTTTATGCTGCACTCCATGGGCGAGTTTCTGGGGGAACGCTCCGTTAACTCCTGGAATTACGTCAGCACCAATGCGCAGGGGGAAGCCGAGGTTTATATCCAGCTCCAGGAAACCGACAGCAAATTCTGGGATGCCATGGATAAAACCACCTACGACGTGATGTACGCTTTGGCTGGCGATGCGCCACTTGAATACCAGCACAACAACCCGGATGGCAGTTTTACCTGGAAAAACTCACCGCCCGACAATATTCGCAATCAGGGGTTAGTCCATGAGGCTGGCACGCTGTGGATGGGAGACGATCCGCTCACTTCGGTCACCGCCTGCAACGGCCGGATGCACCGCTATCACAACGTTTATGGGCTCGGTAGCATGCTGTTTCCACGCCCCGGATCCTGGAACCCGACCCTGACCGGCGTGGCGCAGTCTTTCGCGCTGGCCGATGAACTCTGCGCTACTCAACAGGATAATGGTAAATGAATCGACGCAAACTGAAGATTGATGTCAATAAAGTGCCGAAATCCTACCGCGCCTATCTGGATCTGCTGGCGTCCAAGGGTGAGGTAGTGGCGATCGACGATGAAGTGGACTGGTACTTGGAAATCGGTGCCATCCTGCGTCATGCCTGTGAAACAGAAAGCCCGATGCCGCTGTTCAGCAAGGTAAAAGGCGCCCCAGGTTTCCGCGCTGCAGAGATGGGCCCCACGGTCAGCCGTGAGCCGGGCAAACGCTGGCAGCGATTGGCCCTGATGTTGGGGCTGCCAGAAGATGCCCAACTATTGGAGATCCAGGATGCCTTTCTGGACGCCATCGGCCAGGAGCCGCACCCGCCCATCATGGTTGATCCCGCCACTGCCCCGTGTAAACAGAATAAATGGGAGGGCGATCAGGTTGATATGACCAAGATCCCTGCCCCGATCCTGCACGATGGCGACGGCGGCCGCTACTTTCAAACCGCGGGCGCGATCATGGTCCGCACCCCGCCGGGAGTGCCGGTGCCGGAGGATGCTTACACGGTAGACAAAGATGCCTGGACCAATTGGTCATTCAGCCGGGCGATGATCGCCGGTTCACTGCCGCAAAACAACCCGACGCCCAGCCCGCACCCTACTCCCCCTCACGGCAGTTCGGTGGGGGTGCCGCACGGCAGCGGCCCGCATTATTCGAAAAACAACATTGTCGGCCTGTGGCTGCCATTTCAGCACAACGGCATGATTTACAATATGTGGACAGCCCAGGGTAAAGATTGCCCGTTTGTGATTGCCCTTGGCGTGCCTCCGGCAGTCACCATGCTGCTTTCCGCCGCGCCCCCCGCCTGGCATGATGAATACAACTATGCGTCATCATTCCTCGGCCACGGCATCGACATGGTCAAAGCGGAAACCTGTGACGTGTTGGTGCCAGCAGAATGTGAAATCATCATCGAAGGGTATGTCAGCGCCGACAAATCTGTGGCAGAAGGCCCGTTTGGCGAGTTCCCGGGCTATCTTTCCAACCAGTCCGGCCTGAAGCCGTTGGCAAAAATCACCTGTATCACCTTTCGGGATAACGCTATTTTGCCGATCTGCATTCCCGGGATCCCGATCGACTCCACGCTGATGCTCGGCTGCTTCTGCCTTTCCGCCACCGCGCGTGTTTATTTCGAAAAGTCGGGCCTGCCGGTGATCGACTGTTTCAGCCCGCTGGAGGCTTCATCCCACTGGCTGGTGATCCGGGTGCGTGACGATTGGCACAAAATTACCGGCATGACGGTCAAAGCCTTCATCGACAAAATTGCCGAAGTGTTCTGGACTCACCATATCGGTAAAACCACGGCCAAGCTGATTATTGTCGGCGAAGATATTCCGCCGGATGACAGTAATAAAGTGACCTGGGCGCTGGCCACACGCAATAATCCGGTGCAGGGCGTATTCCACTACCCGCAGTATGATTCTGATGGTACCGGTTTGCAGATCTATCTGGATGTCGCCACTAAACTACGTGGGCGCGGCGGCCTGGTGGCCTACAGTTGCCTGCAAATCCAGCAACAGGTTAACCAACCGCTGGAGCAGGTGCTGAGTTTTAGCACCAATTATCCGCTACCGTTGCAGGAGAAAATCAAAAGCAAATGGTCTGAATGGGGTTTTGAGCGTTAATAACCGCAGTTTGATGGCCCACACCCTTTACGGCGTGGGCCTGTTCCCCGTTGATCAGGAAGAATGCTCTTCTTCGTCGATCAGCTCTTTGGCGCGCTGCTTCATAAACACCACTTCCTGTGGTTTAGAGAGATTAACCTGCTGTGCGCGCAGCATTTTGAGAATGTTGAACAGCAAATCGCTTTTGGTGGCGCCGACCATACGCGGGCTGGCGACATAGCCGGTCACACTGAGGATGATGCCATCCGGGCCAAGCTGGCTGAAGCGCACATAAGGCGCAGGCGTTTCAAGAATAGACTCATATTCCCGATAGGCTTCCAGCAGAATATTACGCACCAGTTCAGGATCGATATTCACCGGGAACGTCAGTGCGATCGTCACCACGCCCTGGGCGTTACCCATGGTGGCATTGCGCACGTTCTGCGAAATCAACTGTGAGTTGGGCACGATCATGGTTGAGCGATCGCTAAGCTGGATCTCAGTGGCGCGCACGTTAATGCGGCGCACATCCCCTTCCACACCGCCAATGCCGATCATATCCCCGACTTTTACCGGGCGTTCGGTGAGCAGGATCAGGCCGGAGATAAAGTTCTTCACAATCTCCTGCAGGCCAAAACCGATACCGACCGATAACGCACTGACGATCCACGCCAGATTGTTCCACTGGATACCCAAGGTGGCCAGGGTGATCAAAATGATCAGCACGTAGCCAACATTGCTGAACAGCGTGACCAAAGAGGCTCGGATACCGATATCGCTGATGGTTTTTGGTAATAGCTCATGGCTCAACCAGCGCTGAGTCACCCGCAGCACATAGATGCCGATCACCAGAATAATCACCGCATTGAGCAAATTGCTCGGCACAATATTCAGGCGCTTCAGCCCTTCTCCGCTCAAAATGGCGATAATCTTTTCAATCAGCGAGTTAGGGGTGGTGGTGCCAAATGAGCCATTAAGTAATGCAACAATCATCAGCAGCAGTAATGAACATTTGCTGAGAGCGGTGAAAATAATCGTCAATTGTTCAAGATGACGATCTTTGAAGTTAAGTGACTTCTTCAAGGCCCGGCCGCTGGTCGTTTGCGGTGAAAAAACGGCAGCACAGAGATCGGTGGTGAACAGCACCAGGAAATAAAACGCCATCAGAACCAGCGCAATCCAGATCAACTGATAGACCAGAAAACGGGCAAACGCGACGTAGCCGATTAACAGCGACAGCAGGATCACCACGGAAGAGAGCAAGATCAGGATATTGGCGATACCATCCAGCGTGGAGCGCTTCTCAACGTGTTCACCATTACGCACTAATCGATGGCGAATATGGCGAACGCGCAAAGGTATCGCCAACAACACTAACGCCATCAGGGTAGAGACTAGCCCGTTGCCCAGTACCGTTGTCTTAAGGCTGGCCCCGGTTACGTTGTTAATCTGCTCTATGGAGCCAAAAGCCAATGCCAGTGCGGCAAGCAAGGGGGGGAAATAACGCATACCGGAAGCAATGGCGTTTTCCAGATGCGCCAGACGCCAGGATGGGCGGTTAAGTGACAGATAAGCCCGCCCTAGCCCGGCGATCAACGCGCAGAAAACCCCCAATTGTTTAAAACCATTGGCAAAGTCCTGAACCACAGGGCTGAACTCTTGCACGCGAGAAAAAGTGAACTCAATCAGATTGAGTGCCAGCGTAGCGGCAAACAGCGTAATCATCGCCGTGGCTAACGCCATAAAGCTGCGGCGCAGGCGGCCATCCGGTAAATAGCGGACACTCAACAATGCCAGAAAACGCTCAACGGCATAACGGCCCAGCGACCAGATGACAACCACCAATCCCAATAACCCCAAGGTGCCGTAACGCCACTCCTCCTGCCAACTGGTATCCCAAATTTGCAGCATCTGCTGATTGAAATCACTGAAGCGGTTCAGATCCTCTTCCGGCGGCTGTTCCTCTGCGCCCCAGAAGTCACTACTCAAAATGCTGCCCGTGTTCAACGCTAGCTGTGTTTTGAACGCAACACGCCGCAGATCGTTGATCTGTTGCCCCAGCCCGATAGCATTAGCCCTAATCGCTTGCGAACGTTTTACTGCATCGTCCAACTGTGCCTTGCTGCTGTTCAGCATCGTGCGCTGCTTGGCGACCGCCGCGGTTTCGGCCATCGCACCGGGTGCAGGTTCTGGCCCAAGGACGTCCAGTTGCGCCCGCAGTTTTTCCTGTTCTGGCTGCAGATCGGTCACCAATTTCTCTAAACCGGTCGCCAACGTCTGTGTGGCAATAAACAGTTTGCTCAACTGATTATCCGTACGGGCTTTTGAGACCTGCTGCTTGATGGTGTCCAACTGTTTCTGATAATTCTTCAGTGCGGTGGCGGTATCCGGCTGGCTATCTACTGCGGCTGCAGCCGGAGTGGCGGCATTGGCTGGCAGGATCGGCGTAAAACCCAACAACAGACAGGCGAACAGGAATATTTGTAAGGACTTCATCATAACCGTGAATACTCAGCATGAGTTGGCGTTAGGACGCAACAGACGAAGGGATTCCGTCTGAATAACAACAAAGGCTAATTATAGTAATAACCCATAGCGTGCAAAAGCCTATTTATCCCAGAATAGCGAGAGAAGTTGTTAATACGGCGGGAAATGGTCGAGCGGTAAAACGCCCCTCTCCCACAGGAAAAGGGACGTGGGTCAATCACAGCGGCTCAACGTGCCCAACAACCCGCGATACCGCAGGAAACTGCATTCTTAATTGCCTTTCAATAACATCAACCGCATCGTGCGCCGCCGTAATCGACAACGCAGGCAACACCCGGCAATGGAAGTTCACAATCACGCCCTGTGGCGTTTTACGGGCGCGGATATTATGCACGTCCTTAACCAGCTCGCCATGTTCAGCAGAGCGCGCCAGTGCCTGCTGGATCTGCGTCAGCTCAGCGTCTTCCACATCCTGGCTGGCAAGCCAATGCAGCGTCTGTGGCTCCAAATGGGTTTCTATCTCGGTGTTCTCGCCAAGTGCCTGACGCAGAATATCCTCCACTTCGCAGGCAATATCATGCGCCTGCTCTACGCTGGCACTGGCTGGCACCGCCAGGTCCATGCTGATCGCCATATGATCGGCCAACTGTTGCAGAGTAAGATTTTGCACCACGGCCCCATGATTGGCCGCCAGAATACGGATACGGGTTGCCATATCTTCATCGCTTCTGGCCTGCGGTATGGCAATCACCCGCACTTCGGCATTGGCATATTGCTGCTCAATCTGCGCGGTGATCGCCGTTTTTAGCGCGTTGATCCGCTCCAGCGGCAGCGTCCGGCAGACCCCAACACTCACTTCGATAAACAGCGTGGCCCCGGCGCTGCGCAACCGGATACTTTCCGTGGAGAGGATCGCCGGGAAATCATTGAGCAAGGCGCTAATATCTTCCCGGCTCCCGGCAGGTGCGGTGTCAATCAATGAGTCAAACGAACGTTTACCCAGCTTCAAGGCGGCAAACAGAATAAATCCTGCGACAATCAGCGCCGCTATTGCATCCGCACGGGCAAAACCTAACAGCACAAACACCATGCCCAGCAACACCACGCCAGATGACAGCATATCGGAGAAGAAATGCAGCGCATCGGCCTCCAAGGCCGCGCTGTCAGTCGCTTTTGCCACGCGATTCAGCGCCTTGACGCGGAAAAAGTCGATCACGATCGACACCAGCAGCACGGCAATCACCACCGGGGCGGCAACAATCTGGTGCGCCTCGCCGAGCAGGCTGCTCGTCGCTTCGTAGATGATCCAGCCTGCAGCGGCCAACAGCAGTAACACCTCGAACAGCGCCGCCAGGTTTTCGACCTTGCCGTGGCCAAAATGGTGTTCATCATCGGCCGGTTTATCACTGACGCGCACCGCCCACCAGGTGATAGAGGTCGCGACAAAATCGGTGAAAGAATGGATACCTTCAGAGATAAGACCAATACTGCCGGTGAAAATACCCGCAATAAATTTGCCTAATGCCAGTAGAGCGCTGGCAATCATTGAATTTCTGGCAACGGTTTGTTTTTCATTTTGCATAGCACAACTCATGTTCAGAGTAAGACATTAATTTTTTGGTTTTGCCGTAAATTGCCAGACAAAAGCGATGAGCAGAATACTCCCCGAAAACGTTAACATCAAACTGGAGAGGAATTCAGACTTCCCGGTTGAGTAGAAATAAATCTCATTAATACCTACGGAGATCATTAAAATAGCGTAAAACAATCCAATAATAAAAATAATCATAATTATCACACGCGGTTAATACCGTCAGTTTTTGAGTATTACGATATCCTCCCCGCAATCCAAGATGCTATTACGGGGAGGATGTTTCTAGGCGGTTCTTTTTCGTTCATTAGTCATCCCATCGGGTGCTCATGTAGGCTGCCGCTAGCCCCAGTACGCTGATTAACCCTAAAAAACCCATAAACATCATCATATTTCCCATAACTTCATCCTGTTTAAATGTAATCGATAACGACCTCTGTGATTAAAAGTACACCTGAGATATCACTCATTCCCTTGACAAACACCTCCGTGGTTATTGGCTCCTACCCATGCCAGGAGCCAAAGCATGCTCTTAAATACCCAGAACAGCCTGAGCAATTTTGAAGTAAATAATCAGACCGGTGCCATCAATAAAGGTGGCAATAAAGGGAGCAGAAACCACCGCCGGATCGATCCCCCCTTTTTTCAGTAGCATTGGAATTATGGAGGCAACAATTGCGCTCCAGACGGTGATCGCGACCAGTGACAGACTGACCACCAGAGTCACGTCCATGCCCACGCCCATGATCCAGGCGCGGATCCAGGCTGCCACCCCGATGGTGATGGCGATCAGCAGCGAAGTACTCACCTCTTTACTGATCACCGCGCCCAGATTGCGCAAGCTGACCTCGCCTAAGGCCATGGCACGCACCAGGGTTGAGGTGATCTGGGTGCCGCTATTACCGCCGGTGCCAATCAGCAGAGGAATAAAGAACGCCAGCGCGATGGCCGCTTCCAGTTGTTCCTCAAACGCCTTCAGCACGTTGCCGGTATACGCTTCGGCCACAAACAGCAGCAGCAGCCAGGCAGAACGCTTACGCCACAGCGCCCAAGGGCTGGTTTCCAGATAGGGTTTATCCAGCGGCAGGCTGGCCCCCTGGCGTTGCGCATCCTCGGTATTTTCATCTTCAATCAGGCGGGCAATCTCTCTTTCGCCCAAAACGCCAACCAGCGTCTTATTAACCACTACCGGTACGACATCCAACCCGCCCTTGCCCAGCAGATGTGCGACATCATTCCTGTCGTCATCAGGCGAGACATGAAAGTAGGTATGGTTCATCATGGAAGCCAAGGTGCGATCGCCGTCATTGGATTGCAGCAGCTTTTTCACCGACAACATACCGCGCAGATGATAATCATCGGCGGTGATAAACAGCTGCGTGGGTATTTCATCGGTTCGCAATTGCGACAAAAAGTATTCTTTTGCCTCATTCACCGTCATCGTGCCGGAAACGGTGATGAAATCCGAGCTCATATAGCCCGCAACAGAAGATTCTTTATGCGCTGCCGCCGGGGTGGCCGCCATTGCCGCAGAGTATGGAAGTGATTTAATCATGTTAGTCCCTATTTCTGTTTAAACTTCAACAGTGAATCGCATAGGGGCGTTAACCAAAGAGGGAGTGCAGATAGCCTATCTCCGCGTCCAGGTTTTAGCACTATACAACGTATCTGAAAAAAATTTCAGAAGTTACTTTGGGCTAAACCTTAATCCGATAAAGCCTGTCTTAACCTTGGGCATCTCTCGATGTCGTCAGATCAGTAACCTGTGTTTGTATAGGAGCCTCGCCAAACGAGATACTGCATATAAACTACACGGCGAGTATAGGCTGATTCGGCTTGATTGTACTCAGTAACTCACCTCTCGTTGAGGCTCTATTTAAGAAATATCTAATAACCCCGCTTTGACTTTAAATTAAACACTTATCTTAAGGCTTTCTTATAAGAAATATCTCAGTAAGAAATTTCAGTAAGGAAAAGGACGATTTCCGTATTTAATACTTTATGTTACGCTACTCGGTATAACCATGATAAGGTTGTACCTATACACACCAAAAAAATAAAATCATTATTTTACAATAAATTAAACCTAGGGAAGTGACACAAAATGGAAAGCCGCGTATTTACTAGCGTTGAAGAACTCATATATAAAAAATATGACGGGGATATAAAGTCATTTGCACAAACTTACAAAACCAGCGTTCATAAAGTCCACGACTGGATACGCCGTGATGCACACATTATTAATGGAAAAATCTGTATTCCCACCAAGCATTCGGCATAAAGCAGGGAATATTCCTATAAAAATAAATATCGGGCCACGCAAGTCTGCCTGTGCCCGAGAAGGCTCCTGCCCGTCTCCCATCGCAACATCCCTCATGCCCCGATCGCGCTTAATTTTTCCTCAGGGAAAGGCCGTTTAGTGAGCAAAAATCAAAAATATTCTAATACGAATCGTTTTCACTATCATTCTTGATGATCTTGGATACAATTGACAGCTCGCGCTTACCCGGCGCTGGTCACTTTTCTTCTTTGATCACTATAAGGATAACCGTATGAAGTTGCGTCTCACCTCTCTGGGGCCTGTTGCCTTACTGGCGACGTCCATGATGCTGGCCTTCTCTGCCAGCGCAACCTCCAACGATCAAGGGATCGTGGTTTATAATGCCCAACACGAAAATCTGGTGAAATCCTGGGTTGAAGGTTTTACCAAAGACACCGGCATTAAAGTCACCTTGCGTAACGGCGGTGACAGCGAGCTGGGTAACCAACTGGTGCAGGAAGGCAGCGCTTCTCCGGCTGACGTTTTCCTCACAGAAAACTCCCCGGCTATGGTATTGGTAGACAATGCCAAGCTGTTTGCCCCCTTAGATGCCAGCACGCTGGCGCAGGTTGAAGCGCAGTATCGCCCGGAACATGGCCGCTGGACAGGCATCGCCGCCCGCTCAACGGTGTTTGTCTATAATCCGGCCAAGCTCAGCGAAGCGCAGTTGCCACAATCCCTGCTGGATCTGGCTAAACCAGAATGGAAAGGCCGCTGGGCTGCGTCTCCGTCAGGGGCCGATTTCCAGGCCATCGTCAGTGCCCTGCTGGAGCTGAAAGGTGAAGAAGCCACGCGTGAATGGCTGAAAGCGATGAAAACCAACTTCACCGCCTATAAAGGCAACAGCACCGTGATGAAAGCCGTTAACGCTGGCCAGATCGACAGCGGCGTAATCTATCATTACTACCCGTTTGTTGATGGTGCCAAGACCGGTGAAAACAGCAAAAATGTCAAACTGCACTATTTCAAGCATCAGGATCCTGGCGCCTTTGTCAGCATTTCCGGTGCCGGAGTTCTGGCCTCCAGCAAGCAACCGCAGCAGGCTCAAGAGTTCGTGAAGTGGATCACAGGCAAACAGGGCCAGGAGATCCTGCGGACTAACACCGCCTTTGAATACGCCGTCGGCGTGGGTGCAGCCTCCAACCCTAAACTGGTGCCGCTGAAAGATCTGGCCGCGCCAAAAGTAGAACCTTCCAAACTGAACAGCAAGAAAGTCGTTGAACTGATGACCGAGGCAGGTCTGCTGTAAGGCAGCGCTTATAGGTACAAGGTGTTTTAACCGTTATGTCGAATGTTTCTATCAATGCCGCGCAAGCTGTACCGGGTAACTCGGTGGCGCGGCGCTATCAACAGCGGCCTGGGCGATGGATGGTGGTTTCTGCAGTCCTGCTTTCATTGCTGGCGCTATTGCCGCTGGGATTTGTGATTGGCGTAGCCATCGATACCGGTTGGCAAACGGTTAAAACCCTGGTTTTCCGCCCTCGGGTCGGGGAACTGCTGATCAACACCCTGCTGCTGGTCGTACTCACCCTGCCGATTTGCGCGCTGTTGGGTGTTGCGCTGGCCTGGCTGACGGAACGTACCCGGCTGCCGGGCCGTCGTATCTGGTCCGTTCTGGCCATCGCCCCGCTGGCCATTCCGGCCTTTGTGCAAAGCTATGCCTGGATCAGCCTGCTGCCCGGCATGCACGGCTTGGCCGCTGGCGTATTTATCTCGGTAGTGGCCTATTTCCCGTTTATCTATTTGCCGGTTTCAGCGGTGTTGCGCCGCCTCGATCCGGGGATTGAAGACGTTGCCACCTCGCTGGGAACAAAGCCGCTGGCGGTGTTCTTCCGGGTGATTCTGCCACAGCTTAAACTGGCGATCTGGGGGGGCTCACTGCTGATCGCGCTGCACTTATTGGCAGAATATGGCCTGTACGCCATGATCCGCTTTGATACCTTTACCACCGCGATTTTCGATCAGTTCCAGTCCACCTTTAACGGCCCGGCGGCCAATATGCTGGCTGGTGTGCTGGTCTTATGTTGCCTGGGGCTGTTGGTGGTTGAAGCCGCCAGCCGTGGCCGGGCTCGCTATGCGCGCGTCGGTTCTGGCAGCGCGCGTAGCCAGAATCCCTACCCACTCAGCCCCGTGGCTGGAATGCTCTGCCAGTTACTGCCTTTGGCACTGACCGCACTGGCGTTAGGCGTGCCCTTTATTACGCTGACACGCTGGCTCTATCTGGGCGGTTTTGCCATCTGGGATAACAGCGATCTGTGGCCCGCGGTCCGGCAAACGCTAACCTTAGCCGCAAGCGGCGCGCTTATTATCACCCTATGTGCCATTCCCATGGCCTGGCTTTCGGTGCGCTACCCGGCGCGGCTCTACCGGGTGCTGGAAGGCTGTAACTACGTCACCAGTTCATTACCCGGCATTGTGGTCGCGCTGGCGCTCGTCACCATCACTATCCATGCGTTCCGGCCGATTTATCAAACCGAAATTACCCTGCTGCTGGCGTATTTGCTGATGTTTATGCCCAGAGCGCTGATCAATCTGCGGGCAGGCATTGCACAAGCGCCGGTCGAGCTGGAAAATGTGGCGCGTAGTCTGGGGCGCACGCCACTGCAGGCGTTGTGCAGCACCACGTTACGTTTAGCGGCTCCCGGTGCTGCGGCCGGTGCCGCCTTGGTTTTCCTGGCGATCACCAATGAGCTTACCGCTACCCTGCTGCTCGCCCCGAACGGCACCCGTACCCTGGCTACCGGATTCTGGGCGCTGACCAGCGAGATAGACTATGTGGCGGCTGCGCCCTATGCCCTGATTATGGTGGTTTTGTCATTACCGCTAACCTGGCTTCTTTATTCTCAATCTAAACGCACGGCAGGATTATGAGTACGCTT
Source organism: Serratia sp. MMO-28 (assembly GCF_037199905.1). NCBI lineage: Bacteria > Pseudomonadati > Pseudomonadota > Gammaproteobacteria > Enterobacterales > Yersiniaceae > Serratia > Serratia sp. MMO-28. The sequence goes on along the minus strand of NZ_JBBCVB010000036.1, from coordinate 2,762 downwards.
GAACTGCATGACATTGGTAAATCCTATAACGGCGTGACGGTCCTTGAAGGCATTCATCTTCGGGTCGCCGAAGGCAGCCGCACCGCGATTGTCGGCCCCTCTGGTTCAGGAAAAACCACGTTGCTGCGCATTATTGCCGGCTTCGAAACCCCGGATCAGGGGCAAGTGCGGTTGCAAGGTAAAACGTTGGCCGATAATGGCGTATGGATCCCGGCGCATCAGCGCGGCATCGGGTTTGTGCCGCAAGATGGCGCCCTGTTTCCCCATTTCAGCGTCGCGGGCAATATCGGCTTTGGTTTGAAAGGCAGCAAGCGGGAAAAACAGCATCATATTGATCGACTGATGGATATGGTGGCCCTGGATCGGCGTTTAGCAAGCTTATGGCCGCATGAGTTATCCGGCGGCCAACAACAGCGGGTGGCGCTGGCCAGAGCGTTATCGCAACAGCCAACCCTGATGCTGCTGGATGAGCCTTTCTCAGCACTGGACACCGGCCTGCGGGCGGCAACGCGCAAAGCGGTGGCAGAGCTGCTGGCCGAAGCCAATGTTGCCTCGATCCTGGTGACTCACGATCAGGCCGAAGCATTATCTTTTGCCGATCAGGTCGCGGTGATGCGCAACGGGAATCTGGCCCAGGTAGGTCAGCCGCAAGAGCTTTATCTGCGGCCGGTGGACGAACCCACCGCCACGTTTCTGGGGGAGACGCTGGTGCTTTCCGCCAACCTGGAGCACGGTTGGGCGGACTGCGTGCTGGGCCGCATTGCGGTGGACGATCGCCTGCGCCGTGGCCACGCGCGCATCATGCTGCGCCCGGAACAGATCCAGCTTGGCCTTTCGCCGCAACCCGCGCAGCGCCAAGCGGTGGTCACCCACATCGACTTCGCCGGTTTTGTCTCCACGCTTAGCCTGTTAATGGCCGACAGCCACGAAACCGTAGAGATCAAAACCATCAGCCGCGAAGGGATTCGCGTCGGATCAAACGTCAGCCTGAGCATTCTCGGCCAGGCGCATATCTTTGCCGACTGATCCTCTGGCCGGGCTCCCTGCCCGGCCCGCTTAGCGGCAACTCCTATCGTGCCGTACTTTTTTCGGCATCAGCAAGTAATCCACCACCGCCTCATCCACGCAGCTATCAGCTCCCGTTAACGCCAGCGTATGGCCATCACCTTCACGGGTGATCAGCGGGCTTTTGAATCCAGCCGACATTGCCAACGCATTATGGTATGGCGTGAGCGGATCATAATGCTGGGCAATAAACAACAAGGGAGGCAGCAGCGGGGAAACGACCGGCGTGTGCGGCTTGTCTTGGCCAGGATAAGGCCAGAAATCGCACGCTTCCAGCGGGTATTCATGCAGGGGCAGATAGTTCGGGAAGGACGCCGCGGTGTTGATTTGCTGACGCGCTCTGCGCAACATCAGCCAGTCTTTACTGGGGCGAGCAACATCGGCGCAGGTGATCACCGTTTGCGCATCATCGGTGTTCGGGGTATAGCCTTCGTCGATTAAATCGGTCACTTCATCGTCAGCAGCCCCGGCATCGATTTTACGCAGCGCAGCGGCAAGCTCGGGCCAACGCTCATGCCAAGGCAGCAAGCTACGCGTCAGCGTGATCACATCATCCGCCGAGATTTCATAGCCAGACTGCGTGACCAGCGGCGCATCATGCAGCTTGTGCAATAGTGTGTGATACAGCTGGATCGCCCGGTTCGGCTCGCTGGTCAGCATGCAAGATGCGGTTTTCTCGCAGTAATCGGCGAAGCGCAGGAAGCTTTGCTGAAAACCCCGCTCCTGATTGATGCGCTGAGTGAAATCATCCTGTGAAATATCCACCACACCATCCAGCACCAGTGCGCGGGTTTTCTTTGGGAAGCGCTCGGCATACAGCGCCGCCACTTTAGTGCCATAGGAGTAGGCTACGGCGGTCAGCGCCGGTTCACCCAGCGCCTGGCGAATGGTATCCAGATCGTGCACCGCCGCTTGGGTGCCCATCTGCTGCACCACTTCACTGCTCGTCTGTTTGATACAGGCTGCGACCAGGTTCCGTTGCTGTTGCTCAAACCCCGGAATATCGTTCTCATCCGGCAAAGGCGCTTCTTCACTTTCCGTCAGTTGGCACGAGATTTTCGGCGTTGATTGCCCCACGCCACGCGGATCGTAACCAATGATATCGTAGGATTTATGCAGCTTCAGCGCGGCACCCTGCGCGGAAATCGCTGGGTTGATGCCCGGCTGCCCTGGCCCATCGGCAATCATCACCACACTGCCCTTTTTGATCCCTAGCGCGGGCAAACGCGTGAGTGCCAAACGCACGGTTAGAGCTGTGTGCTGATGGTAGTTCAGCGGAGCTTCAACATAGCCACATTGTAACGCTGGAGGCGGTGGCCCGTCGGTGAACCAGTGTTGAAAAGCTGCACCACGGCAAGGTTGCCAGTGGATAGTTCCCTCTGTCACAGCGCTGGCTTTCACCAAGGGCTTGGCATAAACCGGCATTTGCACCGCAACGGCCAGCAAAAACAGAACACGGAATGCAGACATGACGAGTCCTTTCAACAACGTTGTTGTGCGGATTTTATAGCCCCGACATTAAACAACCTGCCAACAATATGCGGAAGCCATTATGGTTAATGCTTGTCAGTTAAGGCTAACCAGTTCCCTTGTATGTTTGTAGTTGATGTAAAAAGATAGGTTGTACCGTGTTCTTACCCGGCGTGGCAGCACGTACGCCCTCTGGGACACCAAGCCCGTGGGAGAGCTTATTGCGC
>NZ_JBBCVB010000035.1:0-57833 GCF_037199905.1 Serratia sp. MMO-28 | reverse complement strand
GCGGTCAGAAAGCTCAACTGACGGTATTATGGAAAAATATCGCGATCGCGACCTGCGGTCGCTAGAAAAGAAGAACCCCACCTGAAAAAGTGGGGTTAGTCAGCAGTCTGAACCCGCCTCTGGCGGGTTTTTTATTGCGCCTTCACAACTGATTTCAACTCACCATTAACAAACAGATGCATCCAGAACGCTTTCCGCTTATCCTTACACCCCGGCGTGAATAACCCTCAATTATTCGCTTTTATTACGATATTTTTCTGACCGCCGGAGCTTTGCAACATGACCGCACAACCTCAAGCCCTGAAAATCCGCCGCCCTGACGATTGGCACATCCATTTGCGTGACGATGACATGCTGAAAACGGTTCTGCCTTATACCAGTCAGGTATTTGGCCGGGCGATTGTGATGCCAAACCTGGCTCCGCCAATCACCACCATCGCCGCCGCTATCCATTATCGCGAGCGTATTCTGGCGGCAATTCCTGCGGATCATAAATTTACGCCACTGATGACCTGCTATTTGACCGACTCACTGGCAGCCACAGAGCTGGTTAATGGCTTTGAACAGGGGGTATTTACCGCCGCCAAACTGTATCCAGCCAATGCAACGACCAACTCCAGCCACGGCGTCAGCGATATTAAAGGGATTTATCCGTTGCTTGAGCAGATGCAAAAAATAGGCATGCCGCTGTTGATCCACGGCGAAGTGACGGATTCAGCTATTGATATTTTCGACCGTGAGGCGCGTTTTATCGATCGGGTCATGGAGCCTATCCGCCGTCATTTCCCTGAGCTAAAAATTGTTTTCGAACATATCACCACTCAAGAAGCGGCCCAATATGTGCAAGAAGGCAACCATTTCTTGGGAGCAACTATTACTCCGCAGCACCTGATGTTCAACCGCAACCATATGCTGGTTGGCGGTATCCGTCCGCACCTGTTCTGCTTGCCGATACTGAAACGTAACATACACCAAGAGGCTCTGCGCAAAGCGGTGGCCAGCGGTTCCGAACGCTTCTTCCTGGGCACTGACTCAGCGCCTCATGCCAAGCATCGCAAAGAATCCAGTTGCGGTTGTGCCGGGGTATTCAACGCACCGAGCGCGATGCCCGCTTATGCTACCGTGTTCGAGCAATTGGGGGCGCTGGAGCATCTCGAAGCCTTCTGTTCACTCAATGGCCCACGATTCTACGGTTTACCGGTTAACGAAGATTTTATCGAATTGCAGCGTGTCGCGGTGACGCAACCGGAAGAGATCGCGCTGGGCAATGAGTCACTCGTGCCGTTCCTGGCCGGTGAAAGCATTAACTGGTCTGTAACGGCCTGCTAATCTTTTTTACGCCAGCACTTGCCTCCGCCTGCGATTGACTGTATAAATAAACAGTAAACAGCTTCGGGGGCAATTATGCGTATTGAAGTCACTATCGATAAAACCAAACCACTGCCACCAGGGGCAATCGAAGCCCTGACCGGCGAATTTAGCAAGCGGGTAAACCGCCAATTTCCAGATACCACCGTGCAGGTACGTTATGCCGGAGCCAATGGGCTGTCGGTATTGGGTGGTGCTAAAACGGATAAAGATCTGATCGAGGAAATACTCCAGGAAACCTGGGAAAGTGCCGACGATTGGTTCAGTGCAGAATAACATTGTAATGCTGTTGTTGCCGGAGGTCGCTCTCCGGCTTTTTTGTTTCTGCCATGTTGTACTCTCGGGGATGCTGAAACGCAAAAATACTTTGCTCACCTGGCTACTGAACGGTAGAACCCATACTCCTCATCAGGCAACGTCTCACGACTTTAAAAAATCACCGCAGAATATTTTATCGTTCATTTACATTATTGCCTGATAATTGTTCAAACAAATAATTATTTTTTATAATTTGTAGGAAAACCCACACAGAGGTGCTGGGATGCGTATACTGTAAAAGCTCCTCATAATTAATGGGCCGCATTGATCCTCGTTAGTAACTCACGCCAGTCACTACTTGATAAGGGGTCTTTATGGACAGAAATGATGAAGTTATTCAGACACATCCGCTTGTTGGCTGGGATATCAGTACCGTCGATGTTTATAATGCCATGATGATTCGTCTTCATTACCTGTCTTCTCTAGACCAAACAGCCGAAGAAGCTCAAGTCGATCGAACGCTTTGGCTAACCACAGATGTCGCCCGCCAATTGATCAATATCTTAGAGGCGGGTATCGCAAAAATAGAATCAACGGACTACCACGATCTTGACCGAAGAAAACACTGATTTAGGCATCAACACCCTCTAAGGCGCCAGCAATATTCTGGCGCCTTTTTCTTTTGGTTCTCGCTTTCGTGCAGCATGTGCATTACGGCCAGCAAACTCTTATCATAAAGCCATAAGACACATAACAGTGAGGGTAAGGCGCGTGGAATATGACTTAATCATCGTGGGGAGCGGTTCGGTGGGTGCGGCGGCAGGCTATTATGCCACCAGCAACGGGTTGAAAGTGCTCATGATTGACCAGGCTATACCGCCGCATCGCAACGGCAGTCATCATGGCACTACGCGCATCATCCGCCATGCTTACGGTGAAGGTGAGCAATACGTGCCACTTATCCTGCGCGCCCAAGCGTTGTGGAACGGGCTGGAACAGCAAAGCGGTGAGAAGCTGTTCCACCCCTGTGGTGTACTCAATATGGGCCCACCGGGCTGCGAATTTATCGCTACTGCGCAACACAGCGCAAAAAGCCACAACCTCAATACGCAATTACTGAATGCAGAGCAAATAAAACAGCGTTGGCCCGAATTTAATGCTCCCGAGGGTTATATCGGCCTATTCGAGCCAGATGCCGGGGTTTTACTTTCTGAACTGGCTATCGCCAGCTACATCAGATTGGCCAAAGAAGCGGGCTGCGCACAACTGTTCAACTGTCACGTCAGCGCGGTAGAACCTATTGAAGGAGGCGTAGAAGTGACCACGGCTGAAGGACGCTTTCAGGGGCGTAAGGCCGTTATCACCGTGGGCACCTGGGTGAAGAGCCTGTTACCTCAGTTGCCACTCACCCCGCTACGCAAAGTTTTCTCCTGGTATCAGGCCGATGGCCGTTACAGCGAAAATAATCAGTTCCCCGCCTTTACCGTCGAAGCCTTGGATGGCGGCCGCTATTACGGTTTTCCAGCGGATAAAGACGGCTTGAAAGTGGGTAAACACGATGGTGGTCAGCCGATTGAAACCCCTGAACAGTGCAGGCCTTTTGGCACCAACGCTGGCGATGGCGCAGAAGTGTTCGGCTTTTTACGCCAGTTTCTGCCTGGGATCGGCGTCTGTTTACAGGGTGAAACCTGCAGCTATGACATGAGCCCGGATGAAGACTTCATCATTGATACTCTTCCTGGCTGCCAGCACCTGATGGTGATCACCGGTTTAAGCGGCCATGGTTTTAAGTTTGCCAGCGTCTTAGGTGAAATTGCCGCCCTGTTCGCCGAGGGCAAAACCATACCCTGGGATATCACCCCTTTCAGCCTGCAACGCTTCTGATCCCCTCCTCCTGCAGCTTGCTATTTATGTCGGCTGCAGGTTAAAAAACCAGCAATACAACCTTATAAGTCAATCGAAGCATATAAATAATTTTATATGAACGGTTATTTCTACCGAAAGTATCTGGATTTCCGAATTGATCCCGCAATCGTGTAAAGCCTATTTTAACTTATTGTGATTATTCGGTTTTTTCGCACTGTTAACAAGGACATCGTCATGAGATTGCTCGTTGTGGACGAATGTTGTTTCACTCGTTTAGGCATCACTAGTCACTTTACAGACAGCGTTTTTGCCTCAGTGACATGCAGCCAGAACATTGATGCCACGCTCCCTTTCTTGGCCAGCCTTAAACCCAATCATATTCTGGTTAATCTGACGAGCTACTGCCGCCACGCTGAAAATGCCCCCTTGCTCGAGACGTTTATCGGCGCCACTCGGTGCTCAATGCTGCATATTTACTTGGAGACCCCGTATCCATACAGTGAGAAACCCATGCGCATCGCAGACAATGCCTTGATGTTCAGCAAAACGATTTTGCCCAGCGTGCTGCACACGCTGCGTGAAAAGCCGGTGTCGCCTTTCGGCTATCGCCATGAATATTCACTTTTTAGTCCGCAGGAGCTGGCGGTAATAAAATATTGGATGTCGGAGATGCCAAACTACCGCATCGCCAAAAAGCTGCAAATCAGCGATCACACCGTATACGTGCATAAGCGGCATATCACCGAAAAAACCCATACCCGCAACCGGTTAGAGTTTTACTCGTTGTATAACGTGTTGCGCTATTTTTATCCACCGGCGACCGGTAATCTGCTGGCTATATAACAGGCCGTGTGGGCAATGCGAGCCTACTCTCGGGGGACATCCTCGGTGCGCCGTCCGTCCCCCAGGATCACCGCCCATTTATACCCACCGTCCATCGTTTCCAGCGTGATGCGGGCAATAATGGTCAAGGGAACCGAGAGCAGCATCCCCACAGGCCCCATCAGCCATCCCCAGAAGATCAGAGAGAGGAAGACGACCAACGTAGAAAGACCCAACCCGCGCCCCATAATCCGCGGCTCCAGCATATTGCCGATCACCAGGTTAATCAGAACATATCCACTCGCCACCACCATCGCATCACCAAAGCCGTTGAACAGCAAAGCCTGAATTAACGGAGGGATCGCCGCGATAACCGAACCAATATTAGGGATGAAATTGAACAAAAACGCCATCATGCCCCAAATGAAGGCAAAACGAACGCCCACCCAGGTCAGGAAGCCCCAGACAATCAACCCAGTCCCCAGGCTGATAACCGTTTTGATCACCAGGTAATGCGTTACGCCTTTTAGCGCACGATGGATGGCGGCCATGCCTTCATTCGGCTTGTCCAGCGCCTGCCGCAGTTTGTAAGGCAATATCTGTACTTCAAACAGCATAAATACCACCGTCATCAGCAACAGAAAAATGCTGGTCATTGCACCGGAAAGATGGCTCAACAACCGAGTAACCAGATTCATCGTGGCGCCCGGATCGACAAACTTGACCACCGCATCGGCAGAAAACGTAATATCGATATTGAAACGCTCGGCGTAGTATTGCAGCTCGCGTAATTTTTCCAGCATCACACCGCTGTACTGTGGCAAACTGCGGGCAAACTCATTTAATGATGAGCCCAACATACCAACGAACATCATTAGCAGCACAATAACGGTGATAATCAGCAACATCACACTCAGGCCCCTGGGCACTCGGCAACGCTCCAGCAATACCACTAACGGGTTGAGCACAATGGCGAGGAATACTGCCAGCAGGAAAGGCACCACAATCTCTGAAGCAGCCTTGATTCCGGCCAGAATAACCACCAGCATCGCCAGCATCATGAGCAAGCGAAGCTTGCGATCATCAAATTCAAAACTGCCCATCGGATTTCCTTACGTAAAACAGGCTGCGCAAGCCACTGATGACTACTATGTTAGCAAACTCTCTCATGCTGGCGCAGGTAAATCATCATTCGTAGCTGCAGAAAAATAAGATTATTACCTACTTCCCCTAGTGTAATAAATAATCACTATCGCTGTTTATGTATTAATAAGCAGCCTATGTGTTGATATTTACGTAACATGACAAAACCTGACAATAATAAATAAAATCAAATAAATTCAATTAGTAAGGCAAATTCCATTTTTTGCGAAAAAAATATTCACTCCAACGATTCATTTGACTGAGTTGTCACAAAGTCACACAAATCCACTGATTGATATTATAAAGAAGTAACATAGTTAAATTTATTATTGATTTTATGTTTTTTAACGTTTAATTATTGCTGCCAGAAAATGAGTTATGTAAGGAAACCGAATGCTCTGGAAAAATACTGTGGACCGCTTTGGTCATGTTTCTGTTCTGATCCACTGGCTGGTTGCGCTGACGGTATACGGGATGTTTGCTCTCGGGTTGTGGATGGTCACGCTGGGTTATTACGATGCCTGGTATCATCCGGCACCTGAAATCCACAAAGCCGTCGGTGTTCTGCTGTTTATCGTCATGCTGGTGCGGGTTGTCTGGCGCTTTGTTTCTCCCCCGCCCAAGCCACTGGCCAGCTATAGCCGTTTCACCCGTATAAGCGCGGTACTTGCCCATATCGCGCTATATACCGTGCTGTTTGCCATCCTGATCAGTGGCTATCTGATTTCCACCGCCGATGGTCAGGCGATCAGCGTTTTTGGCTGGTTTGATGTGCCAGCCACCCTGACTGGTCTTCCCCAACAGGCTGATACCGCCGGAACTATCCACCTTTACTTAGCCTGGGTTGTTGTTGTTCTTTCTGCACTGCACGCCCTGGCTGCGCTTAAACATCACTTTATTGATGGTGATGTTACTTTGAAACGGATGCTGGGTCGCAGCGCCGATTAACCTTTTGGAATTATGGAGATTGCTATGTTGAAGAAGACCGTATTAGGCCTCACTGCCGGTGCCCTACTGTTGAGTGCAGGCTCGGCGCTGGCCGCCAACTTCAAGATCGACAAACAAGGGCAGCATGCCTTTATCGAATTCCGCATTCAGCACTTGGGTTACAGTTGGCTATATGGTTCTTTTAAGGATTTTGATGGGGCTTTCACCTTCGACGAAAAAGATCCGTCCAAAGATAAAGTAAACGTCACTATCAACACCGCCAGCGTGGACACCAACCATGCAGAACGTGACAAACACCTGCGCGGTGCTGAATTCCTGAACGTTGAGAAGCACAAACAGGCCACCTTCGAATCCACTGAAGTGAAGAGAGATGGCGAAGGTTACGCCATCGTCGGCAACCTGACCCTGAACGGTGTCACCAAGCCAGTTACTCTGGATGCCAAACTGACTGGCCAAGGTAACGATCCATGGGGTGGTTACCGTGCTGGTTTCGAAGCCAACGGTAAAATCAAACTGAAAGATTTTGGCATCACGACCGATCTCGGCCCGGCTTCGCAAGAGGTTGAGCTGATTATCGCTGTGGAAGGTGTGCGCGAGAAGTAAGAGACAAAGGCGCGGAGTTCGCGCCCTTGCCACGAGCGGGGCCCAGTTTACCGGGCCCTATTTCTTAGGCTCTGGAATATGCATCGTAGTCTGCAACAATCCTTTGGATTTATTGAAGATTTTGACACCATTCTCACGCCCGGCACGGCGGGCACGTTGCTCTTCACGCGGCAACTTCAGCTCTTCGCGGCAACTCTCGCTGCAGCAACCTTCAAACTTCGCCGCACAGTTCGGGCACTGGATAAATAGCAGATGGCAACCATCATTCAGGCAATTGGTGTGAGTATCGCAGGGTTCGCCACACTGGTGGCAATGGGCTATCACATCTGCAGAGATACGTTCCCCCATGCGTTCATCAAACACAAAATTTTTGCCGATAAATTTCAGCGGTAAACCCTGCTCTTTTGCCTTACGGGCATACTCGATAATGCCGCCTTCCACGTGATAAACGTTTTTGAAACCGTTATGCAGCATGTAAGCACTGGCCTTTTCACAGCGGATGCCGCCGGTGCAGTACATGACAATGTTCTTGTCTTTCTGCTCCTGCAACATTGCTACCGCCATCGGCAACTGCTCACGGAAAGTATCAGAAGGCACTTCGATCGCCCGCTCAAAATGCCCGACCTCATACTCATAGTGGTTACGCATATCCACAAAGACGGTATTCGGATCGTCGATCATCTGGTTGACGCGTTCGGCCTGCAAATATTCCCCCACCTGTGAAGGATCGAAGGTGGCATCGTCAATACCGTCAGCCACAATGCGCTCACGGACTTTCAGACGCAGCACCCAGAAGGATTTGCCGTCGTCTTCCAAGGCAATATTAAGCCGTACCTGATCCAGCGCGGGATGGGATGCAAATAGGGTGGCCTTGAAGGCGTCAAAATGGCTCTGTGGCACGCTGATCTGCGCATTGATGCCCTCTTTAGCCACGTAAATACGGCCAAAGACCTTCAGTTTATCGAACTGAATATACAGGCTGTCGCGAAACGCCTTGGGGTCATCAAGAGTAAAATATTTATAAAAAGAAACTGTGGTGCGTGGCTCGGTTTCAGCCAGCATACGCGCCTTCAGTTCCTCATTAGAAATTCGGTTATGTAACACTGGCATGGTGTACTTTCCTGTCTTTCGGGAGGTGACTGATTGAGTGCGTTCAGGCCGCTGGCCCGCGCGCGGCGCACATCATACCCGAAAATAGGCAGTAACACAGCATAACCCGAAGGGTACGCTGCTCACACAAAACTTGACGTTACTCGTCAATCCCGATAAGCCTAATCATTACCTTACTCTCTGTTTTTGATGGACAGGACCTTATGAGCCAGCTTTTTACGCCAATCATGCTAGGGCAACTGCAGTTACCCAATCGCATCATTATCGCCCCCATGTGCCAGTATTCTGCCGATAACGGTAAAGCTACCGCATGGCATACCATGCACCTTGGCCACCTGTCGCTATCAGGAGCGGGCTTGCTGATCGTTGAAGCTACCGCCGTATCACCCGAAGGCCGTATTTCGCCGGGAGATTTAGGGCTATGGGATGATGCCACAGAACAGGCGCTGGCAGAGGTGGTGCAGGCCGTTAAAAAATACGCCACCATGCCGCTCGGCATCCAGTTGGGCCATGCGGGCCGTAAGGCCTCTTGCGCCATTCCCTGGGAAGGCGGGGGCCAGCTTTCCTACGAGGAAGGGAGTTGGCAAACCCTCTCGGCCTCAGGGTTGCCTTTTAACCCCCACGATCACGCTCCGCAGGCGATGAGCCTGGCGCAAATTGAGCAATTAAAAGCACAGTTTGTTGCAGCCGCACAGCGTGCCGATCGTCTCGGGTTCGAGCTGATTGAACTGCACGGCGCACATGGTTATCTGCTGCATCAATTCCTCTCACCGCTTTCCAATCAGCGCGACGACCACTATGGCGGTTCGTTACCCAACCGCATGCGACTTCTGTTGGAAGTTTTTAGCGTCGTACGGGCTGCCTTTCCGGTGCAAAAAGCGGTAGGCGTGCGAATTTCCGCCAGCGACTGGGTTGCCGGTGGCTGGGATGAGCAACAATCGGTTGAACTGGCAACGGCCTTGAAAGCCTTGGGCTGCGACTATATTCATATTTCCAGCGGTGGTTTATCACCGCAACAGCAGATCCCGCTGGGCCCGAATTACCAGGTGCCTTTTGCAGAAACCATTAAACAGAAAGTGGGCATGCCGACTATCGCCGTGGGGCTGATTACCGAACCTGAACAGGCAGAAGCGATCGTCGCCACCGGCCAGGCCGACATGGTGGCCTTGGCACGCGGTATTCTTTATAACCCGCGCTGGCCATGGCATGCGGCGGCCAAGCTGGGTGCTAAAGTACAGGCACCACCACAATATTGGCGTTCGGAACCGCACGGGCTAAAGGGCCTGTTCAAGCATGATTAAAGGCTGTCTGGAGCGGGCCATTGCGCCCGCCCTTTTCTACTATTATCCGGAAGCCGTTTAGGACGCATGGCGTCTTTTAGTACTGGTTTTGCTAAAAAAACCATCATTCTTACCCGGTTCAAGGCAAAAAATGATGTTTTAATGCTGTGGGTTTTCCTGTTGCAATAGAAAAATGTCACAATAGAGGGTAATAAACGGCAGGAAAATCATCACATGTGGCAAAATCTTCGGATCGCTGCCCCGATAATTTCTCTGTTATTACTGTTAAATGACTGCTTCTAAGCTGAGAACACATGACTCAAGTTCCTTCTTTTAATCGATCTTTACTGCATCCCCGCTACTGGCTCACCTGGTTCGGCATCGGTTTACTGTATCTGCTGGTTCTGCTCCCTTACCCGGTTATTTACTCTCTCGGGACCGGGCTGGGCCGCTTCTCCATGCGTTTTCTGAAACGCCGGGTCGCGATTGCGCAGCGTAACCTTGAGTTGTGCTTTCCAGAGATGCCAAAGGCGGAACGTGATGCGTTGATCGTAAAGAACTTTGAGTCGGTAGGTATGGGGCTGTTCGAAACCGGTATGGCCTGGTTCTGGCCAGACTGGCGCATTGAACGCTGGTTTAAGATCAGCGGTTTGCAGCATCTTGAGCAGGCACGCCGCAACCAACAAGGGGTATTGCTGATCGGGCTGCATTTTCTGACGCTGGAACTGGGGGCACGGATTTTTGGCATCCATAATCCGGGCATCGGGGTTTACCGCCCGCACGACAACCCTCTGATGGATTGGCTGCAAACCCGGGGCCGTATGCGTTCCAACAAATCGATGCTGGATCGCAAAGACGTCAAAGGGATGATCCGCGCGCTGAAACAGGGTGAGATCATCTGGTACGCGCCGGATCACGATTACGGCCCGCGCAGCAGCGTGTTTGTGCCGCTATTTGCGGTCGAAAAAGCCGCGACCACCACCGGCAGCTACATGCTGGTGCGGATGAGCAAACCGGCCATTATTCCTTTCACCCCACGCCGTCTGCCGCAAGGTAAAGGATATGAATTGATCATACAGCCGATAGTAGAAAACTTCCCACTGGATAACGAGCTGGAAGCCGCGGCGTTTATGAACAAAGTGGTAGAAAAGGAGATCCTGATGGCACCGGATCAATACATGTGGCTGCATCGCCGCTTCAAAACCCGCCCGGAGGGTGAAGCTTCGCTTTATTGAGCATAAGCTTGAACAACCGACCTAACCCTGTGAGGCTAGGATTTTATTATTGGCAAAGGGAGCCATTATGTACGTCGTCAGCCTAACCTATCATCGTCCCATCGAAGAAGTCGACAATCACCTTGAAGGGCACGTCGCCTGGTTACAGCAGCACTATCAGGACGGTACCTTTATCGCTTCCGGCCGTAAGAACCCACGTACCGGCGGTGTGATCCTGGTGAAGGGGATCGAGCGGGCACGCCTGGATGCCATCCTGGCGCAAGACCCGTTTAACGCCATCGCCCATTATGACGTTATCGATGTAGATCTCACCCTGACCTCTGCCGGATTTGAAGCACTGGCTGGCATATAAGCCCTAAGATTCCCGCAGGCGCTGCATGCGGGGCTCTCCTTTCGTTATTTTTTAAAACTTTATTTCATTTTTGCATTATTACCCCGCGGGTTAATTGATAACCCCTGCCATTAAGCGCATACTTATCAGGCTATTTATTGCCGCTTTACGCTATTACTCTATGTAATTCAAAAGCTTTTTACTTTCTGCACGGAAACCTATGGCCTTGGCATCAGACCCCGTTAACTGGCAACGAAACCTGTTTATCACCTGGATTGGGTGCTTTTTGACGGGTTCCGCGTTCAGTCTGGTCATGCCATTCCTGCCGTTGTACGTTGAAGCCCTTGGCGTTAGCGGCCATCAAGAACTGAATATGTGGTCCGGCCTGGTTTTCAGCATCACCTTCCTGTTTTCGGCCGTTGCGTCCCCCTTCTGGGGTGGCCTCGCCGATCGGCACGGGCGTAGATTGATGCTGCTGCGCTCGGCCTTGGGTATGGCGATCGTGATGGTTCTGATGGGGATGGCGCAGAATATTTGGCAATTTCTGCTGCTGCGTGCGCTGCTGGGATTATTGGGCGGCTTTATTCCCAATGCCAACGCCTTGATTGCCACTCAGGTTCCGCGCAACCGTAGCGGTTGGGCCTTGGGTACCCTCTCCACCGGCGGCGTCAGCGGTGCCTTGATCGGCCCATTGATCGGCGGCTTGCTGGCCGATCAATACGGCTTACGCCCAGTATTCTTCATCACCGCAACCGTGCTGTTTATCTGCTTTCTGTTGACGTTATTCTGTGTGAAAGAGCAATTCACGCCGGTAAATAAAAAAGACATGCTGCACATGCGCCAGGTATTTGCAGCACTGAAAAGCCCTAAGCTGATCCTCAGCCTGTTTGTGACTTCGATGATTATCCAGATTGCCACCGGTTCGATTGCCCCGATTTTGACGCTGTACGTGCGTGATTTGGCTGGCGATACTCACAACCTGGCGTTTATCAGTGGCCTAATCGCCTCGGTGCCCGGCGTTGCGGCGCTGATCAGTGCGCCAAAACTAGGCAAGCTGGGGGATAGAATCGGCCCTGAACGCATTCTGGTGGTTATGCTGATCGTTTCAGTGCTGCTGTTGATCCCGATGGCCTTTGTTCAGGAGCCTTGGCAGCTTGGCGTACTGCGCTTCCTGCTTGGCGCTGCGGATGGTGCACTGCTGCCAGCGGTACAATCATTGCTGATTTATAACTGTACTAATCAGGTTGCCGGGCGAATATTCAGCTATAACCAGTCATTCCGCGATGTCGGTAACGTCAGTGGCCCATTGTTAGGTGCGGCGGTATCGGCAAGCTATGGATTCCGCGCCGTCTTCTGCGTCACCGCTCTGGTGGTATTATTTAACGTTTTCTACTCTTGGTGGTGTCTGCAACGGCGCCCGGCCAGGTTCCGCAAAGACCGGTTACAGGAAGAGCAATAACCGTATTTCTCCCCACTTGCGCCCCCCTTCTTAGTTAAGCCTTATTTCCCATACTTTCTCTGTTAGAACCTGCCTGTTATTAGACAAGTTAATTCCTATAACGCGACGATCAATCCCTTGTTTCTAAAAAAATTACTTAAAAATTAGAGCAATAAACCAGCGATCGCTGAAAATTCACTTTTAGACAAAATAAAAACCAACAAAGTAGATGTTTGTCGACTTTTTGTCTAAAAAATGGGATATAGATATCAGACAAAATCATTGCCCATTAATCAGATGGTTAAATAATATCACGCCGAGGCTAAAACTCTGGTCAAGTGAAGCAAAGGGCCAGCACGGTTGTCTCTCGTTACGCTGAGGTTTTGTCAGGTCGCTCGCACAAAGTGCGGTTACCTTTTTAAACGCACATACCTACCACAGTACAGCCGCTTGATGGTGGCACATTTTATTGGGAAGATTTTATGCAATCCTCTGTTACACCAAAAGAAAACCGAACCTTCTTCGGCCATCCTTATCCACTCGGATCGCTGTTTTTCACCGAGATGTGGGAACGCTTCTCGTTTTATGGCATCCGCCCGTTACTGATCCTGTTTATGGCCGCTACCGTTTACGATGGCGGTATGGGGTTAGCGCGCGAAAATGCTTCGGCGATCGTGGGTATCTTTGCAGGCAGTATGTATCTGGCCGCACTGCCTGGGGGATGGTTGGCCGATAACTGGCTGGGGCAGCAAAAAGCGGTTTGGTATGGTTCGATCCTGATCGCACTCGGCCACCTGTCCATCGCCCTGTCGGCGATCATGGGGAACGACCTGTTCTTTATCGGCCTGATGTTTATCGTTCTCGGTTCCGGCCTGTTCAAAACCTGTATTTCGGTGATGGTCGGTACCCTGTATAAGCAAGGCGATGCACGCCGTGACGGCGGATTCTCATTGTTCTACATGGGCATCAACATGGGCTCATTCCTCGCTCCGTTGGTTTCCGGTTGGCTGGTTCGCTCACACGGCTGGCACTGGGGCTTTGGTATTGGTGGGATCGGGATGTTGGTAGCACTGCTGATCTTCCGCATCTTTGCCGTGCCATCAATGAAACGCTATGACAGCGAAGTTGGCCTGGACTCCACCTGGAATAGCCCAATCAGCAAGAAAAATGGCGTTGGTGCCTGGTTGCTGGCGCTGGCTGTAGGTGTTGCAGCGATCGTGGGGCTGATTTCTCAAGGCATCATCGAAATCAACCCGGTCGCCGTAGCCAGTATGCTGGTTTATGTGATCGCCGCTGCCGTTACGCTGTACTTTATCTACCTGTTCTTTTTTGCTGGCCTGAACCGCAAAGAACGCGCACGCCTGCTGGTGTGTTTTATCCTGCTGGTATCTGCCGCCTTCTTCTGGTCGGCCTTCGAGCAGAAACCAACCTCGTTCAATCTGTTTGCCAATGATTACACCAACCGTATGTTGGGCGATTTCGAGATCCCGGCGGTGTGGTTCCAATCGATCAACGCCCTGTTCATTATCCTGCTGGCGCCGATCTTTAGCTGGATGTGGCCTGCTCTGGTGCGCAATAAAGTGCGCCTGAGCAGCATCTCCAAGTTTGTTATCGGCATTCTGTTTGCCGCCGCAGGCTTTGGCTTAATGATGCTGGCATCTGAGCAAGTGTTGAGCAATAACGGAGCGGGGGTATCACCACTGTGGCTGGTCGGCAGTATTCTGATGCTGACGCTGGGTGAACTGTGCCTGAGCCCGATTGGCCTGGCAACCATGACGCTGCTGGCACCGGACAGAATGCGCGGCCAAATGATGGGCTTGTGGTTCTGCGCTAGCGCCTTGGGCAACCTGGCGGCTGGCCTGATCGGTGGTCATGTAAAAGCAGACAAGCTGGAACTGCTGCCGACTCTGTTCGCCCGCTGCTCGATCGCGCTGGTGATCTGCGCCGCTGTACTGATTCTGCTGATCGTACCGATTCGCCGCATGCTGGAGAATACGCAGGGTAAAGCAAGCGCTTAATCGCGTTCAGTGACTCTTTCAAGCCAGCGTCTATCGCTGGCTTTTTTATATCGGCCATGCCCGCTGCTGTAGCACTACGCGATAACCATCCAAGTCCGCAAAAGTTTGCCCATTGATGTCCCAATAAGGGTTATAAGCCGGAACACGCTGAAATCCTGCGGCCAACATCTGTTTACACCGCTCTTGCCACTGCGCCAGATCAGGCAGATAGAACACCAGCAGGTTGTCTTGCGTAGGGGCTTGCCCAACCAGCACCCCGCGATGATGGGTAAATTCCAGATGATAGGCATGCTGCGGATGGCCAAGAATGATGCCATCAAATCCTTGATGATCCTCAAACTCACCCAACCGCGCAAAACCCAGCCCGCGGCAGTACATCTGCGCAATTTCCTGCAACCTATCCGTTGGGCGGGCAATACGTAAAACGGCATTCACCAGATCCATTTTCCCTCCTGTCGATGTGAGAAGCAGCCTATCACCTTCGGCCCGAAGCGAAAGTTCAGCTAATGCGTTTTTCGCTAGCAATAATCTGGTCTCATCGCGTTGATTATGGCGGGCGATACCCTGCCATTATTTCCTGCTTTCTTCTCGTCGCAAAACGGACAATAAAATATTTGCATCCTGTGGCAGTGCGACAACAATTAATTCTGATGTTCAACACAACCTTCGGGTTCCCAAAGACGATTTGCACAAGGAGATGAACATGAGCCTGTATGCAACCCTGGAAGAGGCAATCGAAGCCGCCCGCGAAGAGTTTATAGAATCTGCCATCGGCATCGATAATGAGCCCCCGGTACCGCAGCAATTTAATCTGCAGAAATACATCATGCTGGATGGTGACGCCATGTGGCAGGCAGAGTTTTTCGAAGAGGAAGGCGAATCCGTCGAGTGCCTGACCATGCGCAGCGGTGCTGCTGCCCAAGCGATTTTTGATGGTGATTATGACGAAATTGAAATCCGTGCAGAATGGCTGGACGAAAACACGCTGCATGAATGGGAAGAAGGTGACTTCCAGTTGGTTCCGCCACTGGATACCGAAGAAGGCCAAAGCGCAGCCGATGAATGGGATGAACGCTGAGCAACGATCGGGCTAGGCAATGCCAGCTTTCTGCCACTTGCCTGCCCGCGATGCTTATTCATAAGGCCCATGCTGAGCGTCAAACGGCAGCATAAAGGTATCCACCACCATCGACAGCGGCACATCTATCGCCGTGATATAGCGCCAAGGCGTATCACGGAGATCCCATTGCACCCCGGGATAGTATTGGTGCCCGTGCCCTGCTCCAGGTATCGTGCGGCTGATAATACTGCCACAGCCGGATAATAGTGCTGCGCTGCTGACGAGCAGCGCTAAGCGAACTGACAGTTTGATATTCAACAACGTGATGCTTTACCTTGTTCGTACAAAGAAATGAGTGGGTTGGCGCCGATCTTAACAGATTTTTTATCAAACAGGCTGAGCATAAGGTGGTGGGGTTGTTGGTAGCCGAACTGACCAGTCGCGATCTTGATGTGATCTCAGAAGCAGACAGGAAACGGGCAACAGAGTTGATCAAATGCCCCTACCATCCCTCGGTCACGAGAAACCAGTGGCAAACCATTAAATCTCCATCAGGATTTAATGGTTTTCCAGCAGCAGGCGCGTTTCGGCAGCTGGGTTTATTATCATAGCCATCAATCAATTAGCTGATTAATAGCGATAAAAGTGAGAAATAGCACTCTTTCACCGCTCTTTTCTATAAATTTAATCTGAAATAGCAATAATAGCTCAATTCTTTTGGCAATCAGCCTTGGCGTTTTACCAGAAAAACAGGCTATTATTACGCAAAGTTTATGCTCAGATTCCCCTTAATTTCATTCAGCCTATAGGAGATCGCTATTTTGGATGCCAGCACGATCAACAGCTTGTTCATCATCGGTGCCGTGTTGGTGGGGGCAAGCATTTTCCTCAGTTCTTTCTCCTCGCGATTAGGCATTCCAATTCTGGTGATATTTCTGGCAATCGGTATGCTGGCCGGCGTGGATGGCCCAGGAGG
Source organism: Serratia sp. MMO-28 (assembly GCF_037199905.1). Classification (NCBI taxonomy): domain Bacteria; kingdom Pseudomonadati; phylum Pseudomonadota; class Gammaproteobacteria; order Enterobacterales; family Yersiniaceae; genus Serratia; species Serratia sp. MMO-28. Next base: position 41,377 of record NZ_JBBCVB010000035.1, on the reverse strand, counting down.
GATCGCTTTTGACAACTACCCAGCCGCCTATCTGGTGAGTAACCTGGCCCTCGCCGTGATCCTGCTTGATGGGGGTATGCGTACCCGCGTCAGCTCATTCCGCGTTGCATTATGGCCCGCATTATCACTGGCCACCGTTGGCGTTGTGATCACCGCCGGATTAACCGGCATGGCGGCTGCCTGGTTGTTTAACCTCGATCTGATTCAGGGCTTGCTGATCGGCGCTATCATTGGTTCCACCGATGCAGCAGCCGTATTCTCTTTGCTGGGGGGCAAAGGGCTGAACGAGCGAGTCAGCGCCACGTTGGAAATTGAATCCGGCAGCAACGATCCTATGGCCATGTTTTTGACCGTTACGTTAATCGCCATGATTGCCGCAGGGGAAACCTCCCTGAGCTGGATGTTCCTTGTCCACCTGCTGCAGCAGTTCGGTATGGGGATCATTGTGGGGCTGGGCGGCGGTTGGTTATTGCTGACACTGATCAACCATATCAAGCTGGCTGAAGGATTGTATCCTCTGCTGGCCGTCAGCGGAGGTATTCTGATCTTCGCACTGACCACGGCGTTGGACGGCAGTGGCATTCTGGCGGTTTACCTGTGCGGGCTGCTGCTGGGCAACCGCCCAATCCGCAACCGGCACGGCATTGTGCAAACCTTTGACGGGCTGGCTTGGCTCAGCCAGATCGGTATGTTCCTGGTTCTGGGGTTATTACTTAATCCGCATGACCTGTTACCGATTGCGATCCCTGCCCTGCTGCTTTCACTGTGGATGATCCTGTTTGCACGGCCACTTTCGGTATTTGTCGGGCTGCTGCCCTTCCGCAACTTTACTTTGCGCGAGCGCGTATTTATCTCCTGGGTCGGGTTACGCGGCGCAGTGCCGGTGATCCTGGCCGTATTCCCCATGATGGCAGGATTGCCGAATGCGAATCTGTTTTTTAATGTCGCTTTCTTTGTGGTGTTGGTTTCTCTGCTGCTGCAAGGCACAACCCTTTCTTTCGCAGCCAGAAAAGCCAAAGTGGTCGTGCCACCGGCACCGACGCCGATTTCCCGCGTGGGGTTGGATATTCATCCTGAAAACCAGTGGGAGCAGTTCGTCTATCAACTGACATCAGAAAACTGGTGCGTTGGGGCCGCGCTGCGCGAACTCAAAATGCCGCCAGGTACCCATATTGCTGCCCTGTTCCGCGGCAAAGAGCTATTGCACCCCAGCGGCAGTACCCGTTTGCTTGAAGATGATATTCTGTGCGTTATCGGCCACGAGCACGATCTTCCCATGCTCGGTAAACTGTTCAGCACTGCACCGCCCATTACGCCCGATGAACGCTTTTTCGGCGATTTCATTCTGCAATCTGATGCACGCCTGAGTGATATCTCTCAGCTCTATGGCCTCAACCTGCAGGAAGGTATCGACAGTCAACAGACGCTCGGTCAGTTTGTTACCGAGTTGATCGGCGGTGAGGCTGTGTTAGGCGATCAGGTTGAGTGGGATGGCCTGACCTGGACTATCGCCGAGATGGAAGCCAATAAAATCATTAAGATAGGTGTAAAGATCGTTACCGATTGACCTCAAGTACCCGCCGCAACCACGCTAATCACAACATTCCGGGAACTTATCCTTCCCGGAAAACTCTTAACGATAGTCATTATCAAAGACCAGGTATTCTGCCTGTCGCAATATCGGTGTGGGTTGCGCAGTATCGGGCTTTAGCCTGGCGTTATGCTCAATAATAATACATGTCATCGCGTGGCTGTGCTGGCTCTGAATATCGCCGATTGGGTTCATAACACATTGATTGGGTAAGGTAACGTGGCACAACAACAAGAAAAAGACATTCTGGGAAAGATTTTGCTCACGGTTTCGGCATTGTGCACCGTCATCGTTGTGGGGTTGTTAATCTGGGGATTCATGCTGGACTAGCCCGTGAACAACGGCAAGAGATTAAAATAACAATTTTGTTACAATGTGCCTACATCATCAGATGCCCATTCAGCGTATGCTTAACAGGATTGATAAAAACAATAAATTGCCCTCATACTCAAGTGTTATGCCCGTCTAAAGCACGGGCTTTTTTTTACCTTTTGATAGGCAAAAAAAAACCGCCGCAGCGGTCTTTTGATTGGAATCACGATCAGATTTTGCAACCCTCGCAGTCCGCCTCATCTTCAAGGACTTCCGGGACTTCTTTGGCTTTTTGCGCCGCTTTTTCTTCAGCTTTCGCTAATTCGGCATCAATATCAAAATCGAAAATATCATCACTCATCGCAACACCCTCAAAACCCACTTAGTTCAGGGAGCGATTATAATCGACATCCACACGTGCGCAAACCCTTCAGTTTAGCGCAGTTAGCGTTGCCACTTGGCTATCCAGCTTCTTTGAATAAGCCAGATCGTAAACATCGTAAAAATCGATCTCACCCTTGTGAGCGATAATTTCCTGTACCCGTGCTTTTAGCGCCATGCTAACAGAGGGTTCATCAAGCAACGCTTGCACTGCCTGTGGTGATAACGCACGGGTAAAATACCATTCCCCGTTATAGCAAACGCGTAAATCCAACACGCCGATATCTTCAAAGCGGTAAACCGGTTTAATCTCAAGCAACAGCATGGCAAACATAAACAGTACAAAAGCCGTAAAACCGAAGAAAGCCAGCAGCCCCATGTAAGGCACTGGATACATCACCGCAACCACGGCCAAATAGCCAACAAACATCGCCAGGCACAAATAACGGTGGTTACGTGCAAATTCACCGTTGAAGCGAGGCTTGCCATCACGCCCCTCTTGCTGGTTAATTTGCTCGATTTCTTTCATCAAGATATTTTTGATCACATCCATCGCAATGACCTTATGCATCAGCACATCATTACTTCCACCCACATCTGTTCACGCTAACACAGAGGCAGTCTGGCGAGGTAGATCAGTTACGATATTATCCACCGTAAACTGTTATATTTCGGGTTCAGCGCGATTGTGAGGCTTTCCCCTGGGCAACCATAAACATGCGTTGAGCAACGTCATCAGCCTGTTTGATTTTACGTTTCTTCGCTTCATCACAACGCTGTGCAGCACGCACGTAGGCGATTTCATGCGCCTGCTCGATCATCGTGATAATTTTGTCGCGCGTAGTTTTATCCAAATTACCCAAAATGGTCGTGATAATGGCTTGATAGGCATTTGAAGCCGCGGTCAGTGATTGTTCTCTGGCCTCCAGAGCGGCAATACGTTGCAACAACGCCTGAAGAAGTTCGGACTCAGACATATAACCCCCTGTTGCCGAGCAGCACATCTACCTGTTTACAGTTTAGCAAAGGATAGCGCGCTGCAACCGGAGGGGAAATCGCGGGCCTTGGTCTCGCTGATTTATGACTCGCCGCGATGGCCAATGGATTGATTTAACGCATCAATAACCGTATTGATATACTTTTCATTCTGACTCTCGCCCGACGCGCTATTAAACACAACGCTGTATTCAGGCTTGATCGCCTTATAAGCAATCAGCAATGCAGAGGCAAGGGTTCTAAACGTGATGATGGGCGTAGAAAAGGAGGATCCCTGCCAGAACAAAGAGTATCGGTATTATTTTAGGCCTTATCCTTTCACCTTTTCTAACCGAGGTGACCCCGTTCATGGCATAAGTTTTGTAGCCAACCATAAATCGTGCATTGGTGACAGAGATGTTCTCGCCTAAAAAGCTCAATCTCTTCTATTGCATTCTCCTGATTTAACGCTCAGCCTGAATCATAGTGCCGCTAAGGTAAAAGACAAATTTGATATTAAAATCTTACGCTTTTATGCCACTTGCTTTATTCTTTACTATGACAATTCACCCAAGGTGCCCGCTTGCCGCTAGCGTAGTCTGCTTAACAACATGGTCAATAAAAAACAAACGTTAGTCGTTATCAATCTTTGCAGTTTCCTGGTTCTGCTTTATAGCCTCTCTATGCTGCCGCCGATGATAATAGCTCTTATTTACAAAGAAAAGAGCCTGTTTTCGTTTTTCTACACCCTGATTATCGCTAGCTTGCTGGGGGGGATCTGTTGGCAAAGTTCGCGTCAAAAGAAAGTACAACTGCGTACTCAAGATGGTTTTTTAATTATCGTACTATTTTGGATATTCTTTTCTCTCATCAGCGCCCTGCCACTATGGATAGACGATACCCTGAATATCAGCCTGACAGATGCTGTCTTTGAAGGTGTCTCCGGTATCACCACCACGGGAGCCTCGGTACTGAATGATATCAGCGGTGTCCCAAAATCTATTCTTTATTACCGTGCCCAGCTTAATTTTATTGGTGGTTTGGGCGTCATCGTGCTGGCTGTTGCAATATTACCGCTGCTGGGCATTGGTGGCACCAAGCTGTATCAATCTGAAATGCCGGGCCCATTTAAAGAAGAACGTCTGACACCACGATTGGCCGATACGGCTAAAAGCCTGTGGTCAACCTATATGCTACTGGGGCTGCTTTGTATTCTTGCGTTCCGTCTGGCTGGCATGCCGTGGTTCGATGCTCTGTGTCATGGCCTTTCGACGGTTTCGCTAGGGGGATTTTCCACCCGCAATGAGAGTTTGGGCTTTTATGACAGCGCCGCCGTCGAAATGGTGGGAGGGATTTTCTCCATACTCGCGGCGGTCAACTTTACGCTTTATTTTGTCGCCGCTCAGCACCGCAGCCTGAAACCTTTATACAAAAACCCAGAATTACGTTTCTTCCTGTTGGCACTTTCCATTGTCATGGCATTGGTATGCATTCAACTCTTCAGCTCAAAGATGTACGGTGCCAAAGATGCTTTTGTTCATGGATTCTTGCTCACCAGTTCCATGATGACAGACAATGGTTTGGCAACCGCAGATTACGCCAACCTGCCCTCGCACACGGTGATAATCCTGCTCGCATCCAGTTTCTTTGGCGGCTGTGTCGGTTCGACCTGCGGCGGGATCAAGGCATTACGTTTCCTGATCATGTACAAACAAAGTCGGCGTGAACTGCACCAGATGTTGCACCCTAATGCGGTGTATACCATCAAGGTGGGGAGTGCCCCTATTCAGGATCGAGTATTACGCTCCGTCTGGAGTTTCTTCTTTCTTTATATCTTTTTCAGTTGTTTCTTCATCTGGGCGCTGAACCTGATGGGTTACGATCTGATGACCTCTTTCGGCACTGTCGCCGCCTGCATTAATAATATGGGCTTAGGTTTTGGCGAAACCGCAGCTGGCTTTGGCACCTTGAGTTCACCGGCTAAGTGGCTGATGTGCGCCACAATGTTGTTCGGCCGATTGGAGATCTACCCTATCCTCATCCTATGCTCACGCACCTTCTGGCGCTCCTGATAATGCGCTTTGACGCTTGGCGGCTGACCAGGAATAGTGCAAGGAATTAGCCGCCAAGATACTGAATTGATTAGATTATACCCAGATAAGGTAAGTTTTGAGCAAACGAGCAGAGCGCCAGGTGGAATACGCAATTTTTTGTTGCCAACCTTTTTTAATTAGTCCATAATCCTGCACATCGAAAGCACACAGCGTTAATAAAATTTAGTGTTTTCATAGAGATAAGTCATGATTGTCAATGCTTATCCTAGTAAAGTTTAATAAGGCTGGTGTATCACGAGTCTTGGCCTGAAAAGGCAAACAGAATTAAGGCGCGTTAACAAAGCGGTTATGTAGCGGATTGCAAATCCGTCTAGTCCGGTTCGACTCCGGAACGCGCCTCCAAATTTCCCGAGCCCGGGTGGTGAAATCGGTAGACACAAGGGATTTAAAATCCCTCGGCTTATGGCTGTGCGGGTTCAAGTCCCGCCCCGGGTACCACATTGATTTATAAAGATTTTCAAACCGCCTTCGGGCGGTTTTTTTGTGCCTGAAATCACACTTCAGAAGATAAAATTTAGCATCTGCATAATTATGCATGATCTACACGCGTCATTAACCACTAATAGTTCCCGCTCGTAACCGCTCCGCTGATGCCGTTTAGCCCGTAGTGCACGCATTTTTACATCAATGGGCGGGCCTATCGGTAACTTGCCAACATCGAACGCAGGTACCGTATGCCGCTCAGCGAATACACCTTCACCAAGAGAGTGAGCGATGCCTCTGCGTTCTTCTTGCACCAGTAGCGATCGCCGCGTTCCTGTTTGGTGTGTTTTATCCTTGGTGGCCCTTGCCGTGGCGAATTTCAACTGAGTTACTTTGGCAGCCTTTCTGCCGCCATAGTAACGGGGTGATCGAGATAGGATTATCCATGGTTGTCCTCACATAAAGCCAGGTAGTGTGCCATTGGTAAGTAGATCCGCTGTGGTTGAAAGCACGGGTATAGAGTGGAAACGCTATTCAATGGCGTAAGCAAACAACATCAGATCGCGAACAGCAGTATTAGCACGCGCTACGATGGCGTTTTTACGTTCTTTGGTTAATCGGGAGCCCGTCATTAACTGAACTGATTCACCCGCAAACTCCCCGGCCGCAGCACTAATTTTTAGCGCTTGGGCGGGAATATTAGTAGCAGATACGATTTCATCAGCAGCTACAGAAGGTAAACGGCCTAACTGCGCCAGTGCGCCATCGACCAAGGTGTAGTCTTTGGTATGATGGATAAGACGTAGAAGTTCATTAACGGTCAAGCGGTGCGGTTGGTCTGGGTTCAGTTTGTTACGCAATACCTGAGCAGACATTTCTGTGACTCGCGCAAGATCGGCAAGGTTATGGTTTTCAGCAAAGCGTTCACAAGCTGAATCCCAATGTGTATGTATGCCTTGCTGCGTATCAAACATATCCACAACCTTCACATTATCCGATAATTGGTTCACAAATTTGAATTCAAAGGGCGATTAAGGTGCATAACTCCGCTTCTTTGAGCAGAGCTAGCATGTTGATTAGAGTTCGCTCATTCCCGCTAACCTTTGGTCTGATAGGCAACTTTCCTTTATGGATCCAGTCATAGCAGGTGCCAACAGGTAAGCCACTGATACGAGAAAACTCATCAACTGTGACGAAAGGGGTGATCAGAGATATTGAAAGTGGCTTTTTCATAAGGCATTCTATTCTGTTAGTTATAAATGGTTACTGACTGATATCATTTGATATATTTTTTCACGATAAATTCAAATTTGTTATATTTCAACTTATAAAAAGTGGAAAGTGTTATCCATGAAATTTGACGGTGGCAAAGCAGTCATTCAGCGCATTCTTCAGGCATACGGCTTTAGTACGCAAAAGCAACTACATGATCACCTTGGCGTAGGGAATGGGACTGTAAGCACATGGATTAAGAGAGACTACTTTCCTGGGGATGTGGTGATTCAGTGTGCTTTAGAAACTGGCAGATCTTTAGAGTGGCTTGCACTGGGTACAAAGACAGTTGAATTCGATAATAAACTTGCCCATGCTGAGATGAGTAAGGAGTTCGATAATTTCGAACGATGGTCTTTGAATGATGGTACTTTTCAGGTGCTAAAAAACTTAGTTGTGGAAAAAGATATGTTTCCTCTATTGCCTCGAAATCCTCTGTATATACAATCCTCAAATATTGCGTGGCTGACCGAACGAGATTTTAACAGTATCACTGACGGCCGGTGGGTTTTGATAAAAGAAGAGGTTGCGATTGTAGAGAAAGTGAAAGCATTACCAGATAAAAATTGGTTGATTGAGGATGTTGTGTGGCCGAGTAGAAGTATTGATTTTATTGCAAAGTTCTTAGTGACCATTGATATTGGTTAAGGAGAGATTAATGTCATCGATAAAAATTAATAAAATTCTTAGGAAAATAGCCAAACGAGCCGAGAAGCTTGAAGGGCAATATATAATTGAGTCATTTGTCGATACGGGAACATTATTTGATTCGGTTACAGTAAAGGAAAATGCAGTTGTTTTTGGTCGTAGGGGCACAGGTAAAACTCATTTATTGCGATATGTGTCAGAGCAAATGAAAAATAATGGTGATATATCTGTTTATATTGATCTGAGAAATATTGGTTCAAATGGAGGGCTGTATTCAGAAGTGGATACTCCTGCGTCACAGAAAGCAATGACATTGATAGTTGATACATTGCAAGCAATTCATGAACATATAAAAGATGAAGCATTTAAACTACCAGAAACATCAGATATAAAATCAGAAGAACTTCTTGAGGGGTTAGATGATTTTATTGATTCAGCATCTAATACGAAGATCAGTGGAGAAAAGAAAACAACAACAGAGAATACTTCAGAACTAACATCTTCATATGGATTAAGTTTGGAGTTGAAGGCTCAACTTGATAGTTTAATTGCAAGTGGGGCAATTAAAGAAGATTTGGCAAGGGCGCTGAAAAGTAAAGAGATAATAGAAACAACAGGAAGTGAAGAATTTCACATTATATATCCAGACATTGCTAGAGCCACTAAAAAAATAAACGCAGCTTTGGGTGATAAAAAGTTATGGTTGCTAATTGATGAGTGGGCGGAAATACCATTAGATCTACAACCATATTTGGCCGATATGTTGAAGAGAACATTTTTTTCTCACCACAATATTATCGTCAAGATAGGTGCTATAGAAAACCGAAGTAAATTTCAAAAAGTATTATCTTCTGGATATAATTTAGGTATCGAGCTTGGTGCTGACGCTAGTAGTCATATCAGTTTGGATGAATTTATGGTATTCGATAATGATGCTAAAAAAGCGCAGAGTTTTTTATTAATCTTGTTCATAAGCATGCCTTGGCGTTTGATGATGAATCTGCGGTACCTACAAATGTGCGAAAATTCGCCTCTCAAACTTTTACTCAAGATAATGCGGCTAGTGAGTTTGCAATGTCTTGTGAAGGAGTTGCAAGAGATGCATTAAGCATTATTTCCGAGTGCGCACTTAAAGCGGAGAATGACAAAATATCAATACCTATCATTAGAAGGTCTGCTAAAGATTGCTTTATAAGAGCAAAGAAAAATACAATAGAAAGCATGCCAAATGCATCAGATTTATTAAATTGGATAGTAGACAAAGTTATCAAGGGACGCTCTGCCAAAGCGTTTATGTTAGAGTCGAGCATAAGAAATCAATTGATAGATTTCTTATTTGATAACAGGGTTTTACATGTAATAAAACAAGGGGCGTCAGCTCAAGATATCGTAGGTAGGAGATATAATGTTTACTCAATAGACTATGGTTGCTACGTAGATTTATTGAATACTATATATAAACCTAAAGGTCTTTTGATTGAAGAGAATGAGGATGGGAGTGAAGCTTATACAGATGTTCCTAAAAATGATTATCGTTCTATCCGAAGAGCCATACTAGAGTTGAACGAATTTTATGATAGTTTGAAGAGTGCATAAAATTCTCTGCGTGTATGTAATTACAGTCATCAAGTGTTGATGACTGTAATTACATACAGAAAAACGCTTATTACGTAATGCACTATAAGGATAGCTAATGGCGGTAAGAAAGTCCCCAGGTGGTAAGTGGATTTGTGAAATTTACCCGCAGGGTCGAGAAGGTAAGCGAATCCGTAAACTGTTTGCGACCAAAGGTGAAGCGCTCTCTTATGAGCGTCAGCTTAAATTGTACTCTGTGGATGTTGATAGCTCTTATGCAGAGAGCAACGCCCAAAGCTTGGTCACGTTGGTTAATCGTTGGTATGACATGCATGGTCGTTCTCTCGCTGATGGCGAAGGGCGCTTGCGTAAACTGGAACAACTATGCGAGAGTCTCGGCGATCCAGTCGATAGTGAATTCACCAAAGCTGACTTTGCCGAATACCGGAAACAACGCCTAAGTGGTAAATTTGGTCGATTCACAAAGCCAGTAAAAGAGTCGACGATTAACCGTGAACACTCGTACCTTAATGCAGTATTTAACGAGCTTAAACATCTAGGCGAATGGGAGGGAGATAACCCTCTTGATGGCCTTCGTCAGTTTAAAGAGAGCGAAAACGAACTGGCATTTCTCTACCAGGATGATATTGAGCATCTACTTAGCGTTTACGATCAATCGTCTAACCAGGATTTAGGTAATGTTGTTGGTATTTGTCTTGCTACTGGTGCACGTTGGAGTGAGGCCGAAGGTTTGAAACAATCTCAGGTTGTACCACATCGAATTACCTATATTAATACGAAAGGGAAACGGAACCGCACAATTCCAATCTCAAAAACTCTTTATAATCGGTTGCCTAAAAAACGCGGTGTATTATTTTCATCCAGTTATGACTCTTTCCGCCGAGCATTAAGACAGGCTGATATTGAGCTACCAGAAGGGCAGTTAACTCACGTTTTACGATACACATTCGCTAGCCATTTTATGATGAATGGTGGCAATATATTGGTTTTGAAAGAGATACTCGGTCATACCTCGATTCAGATGACCATGCGGTATGCGCACTTTGCTCCGGATCATTTGGATGCAGCGGTACAGTTGAATCCTAATGATAGATTACGATAGTTGCAACTGAATACACTGCGGGATTATTTTTCAGGAGATTTTATGGACATTAGTCTGGAAGAGTTCGCTGCAATAGCATCCATGGTTTTTTCTGGAATAGCTATTCTCGCATCTATAAGGTCTGCGAGAATTTCAGCGTGGGGTAATATTAAGGCATCTCAAGCAAGTCGGTCAGTTGATATTTTCTTGATGAATGAAAAACGGAGAGTTGAGAAGGAGGATAGGATACGTACATACAAAGAGCCATTAATTAGAGCTGCAGCAGACTTACAAAGTAGAATATATAACATTGTGAAGGGTGATTTTTTTCAAACCTACTATGTTGAGGGGGGCAGTAGGCAGCGAGATTACGCAATCAATAACACAGTATTTTTATTTGCACAGTTTTTTGCTTGGACTGAGGCTGCCAGATGTGAAATTCAATTCATAAGTTTAGATGACGATAACCAAACTAGAGAGTTATGTAAACTACAGAATGAAATTTATCATTATATGGGTACTGAGAAGTTAGGTGAGGTATTAATGGTGTTTGCAGGTGAACAAAGAGCAATAGGTGAAGGGATGCTAGTACCTTATGCTAATGGGGTGAAGTGTATTGGATATGGAAAATATGTTAAGGATTATATTCAACCCAGAGATGCTTCATTGAACTATCTTACTGAAGAGATTGAGCGTATAGCAGCAGGAAATACTAATGATGGGCATGTTAGACTTACAAAAATGCAACATGCCTTAATTGATTTGATGGATTTTTTAGATCCGGATTCTATTCGTTTCCCTAAAGAAGATAGAGAAAAGCTATAACCAAGTATGAGTAGGAGTTAACAATGTTAGAAAAGGAAAAAACAGAATGGATAGAGGAAGAACTCCGAGCCGCTGTGGAGGTTTATGCTCAAATGGGTCAGCAAGAAGCCGCGGGTGTGAAGTTTTGAGATCACAAGCGCAGCACGGTTAGCGGAGGGGGTACAGGATATTTAACCATCACATCCCTCCCCCATTAACGTGCAACCGTCATCGGCACGGTTGCACGCCTATCATGCGGGGCTCACTTGCGCATCACACCGGCGATCGCCGGGATCCACAAAGCCAAAGGGATGAGCCCAATAATTCCAGCGACGATAGGGAGTTGAAGCCCGGAGGTAACAAGATATATCACCGGGAAATAGAGGATCCCCGTAACGTATACTCCCAATAATGCCGTTAAGGAAGCCAGGTAGAAATGCTGTTTTAGCAGCGTGAGGAGAACACAGAACAGCAGCGGGATCGTCAGCAGGTAAACAACCGTGGAGGCAAGGAATGACAGCGCAGCACAAATCATACCCAAAAGCACGATCGCCCCAGGTTTAATCAGGGCACGCCGATTGCCGTTATTTTTCGCTGGATGGCGGCATTGCCATGCCCATACGCCGCATAATATCAGTAAACCTACACCGGCCAAATAGGCAGCCATTAACGGCATCACCAGCAGTTTGCCGAAGGGGAGCGGGAAATAGACCGCGTCTTCGTCGGCAGAAAGGGTAGAAACATCGACATCATGAATAAAATATTGGCCAACATCGCGTACCATTTTCTGATAGCGGAAGAGAGTTTCCGGAGGAAGGTTTTCTACCGTATCACTCATATGATGATAATGCTCAACCCCTTCGACCACGGCAAAGTTCAGCCCTGTGACGTTATAGGGTTTAAACGCCGTCATATCAGTATCGTTTTGCAGCATCTGGTAAATGAGCGGTGTAAATGAGAAAGCAATAATATCCTTCACACCGTTATTTAAGACGTTTATTAATCGGTTATTTTTGGGTGAAGTTTCAAATAACAAAGGCACTCCCCTGTTGCCTCTGGCTTCAAAATTGACCACCAGCCCGATCGCATCCCGTTCTGCGGGGCTCAGTTGAGAGACAAAATGCTTTGCCCCCAATAACCCCAGTTCCTCCCCGTCAGTAAGTAAAAAAATAACGTTATTCTTCACATCGCTATGCGAAATGGTTTCCCGCATCAGTTGCAGGAGGGAGGATACGGCCATGCCGTCGTCACTGGCCCCCGGTGCAGTACCGACACTGTCGTAATGAGCCATAAGCAGAACGGTGCCGGTCGCTCCCGGAACAGTATGCGTGACAATCAGGTTGGTGCCCTGCCCACGTTCTCCGTCTTGCAAGCCCGAGCGGATGCGTACTTCTTTTTCAAAACTGCCTGCGGCGCCCACGCGCGCCAGTTCGGCATCAAAGGCCTTACGCTGCGGCTCATTGAGTTTGGCGTAAAGCCTTTCTTGCTGGCTGACCATATCGGTAATGGTGAACGTGAACGGCTGCTCAACCACGCGATAGCCCATGGCGCTGATGGTCTCTTGCAGATAGTGCCTTACCTCCGCTTGACGCGGCGAGGCTGCCGGATGAGGATGGGCGGCGATCACGCCCAAATCTTGCTTTACATTCAGATAGCCTGCGTCGTGCATATCCGCATTCGTCAGCCCGGCGGGCTTCACCATACGAACCCCATGATAGGCAGCAAGCATGACTGCGATGAGCAGGCATAGGCTCAAGATAAGCCGTTTCATATTATTTCCTCTGTTTATCCGGCGCGCCGCGTGGCTACTATGTGAGTTTTACATCCGAGACACATTCCAGCGCACCACTTTGCAAAATGCGCTGTACCTTGGGGATCACCTGCACGTTTTGGCTGACAGGCAGCACGGCAACGCCGGAGCCCAGGAAAACCGGAATGGTGGTGATAAACAACTGTTGCAGTTCACCCGCCTCGGCAAAGTAAGCGGCGGTTTTCCCCCCACCAACCAGCCAGACATCCTTCTCACCCGCGGCGCGTTTTGCCTGCGCGGCAATGGTCTTCGCGTCGTCTTGTACTAGCGTGATATCCAGGCCAGCGGGTATTGCCAGCTCGCGGTGGGTCATGATAAAAGCCGGAACATTTTGATAAGGCCAGTCATCGGGCGCATTTTTCATGATCCAGTTATAGGTTTCGGCCCCCATGATCACGGCCCCGATGGTCTGATAGAAATCATCATAAGGGGTGGCGTCATCCCCCAGCGTGAAGCTCTCTAACCAGCCCAACTCGTGTTGTTGAGTGGCAATATAGCCATCCATGGTTGCGGCAACGTAATAAACCAGCTTAGACATTCTTTCTCCTCAAGGCTTAAAGCCAGGTATATGGCTTGATCTCTGTACAGCAGCAACGGTTTGATGCTGCTGACCGGGCTATTTAGGATAGGCGTAAATAATCCCGTTACCACTTGGCAGGCGTTTTACCTGTTCGACAACAAAGCCGCTCTGCTCAATAAGCGTTCTGAATTCACTCTCACTGCGCTCCTTCCCCCCCGTGATGCCAAACAGAGAAAGCATATAGAGATCCATCATCGCCCCCGTGGTATTAGGTTGCGTACTCTCTGCATCATCAATAACCAGATCAACCACCGCCAGCAGAGCGTTATCCGGCATACTGCGTCGACAGGTGGTGAGAATGTTGTGGCAATCCTCGTCGCTCCAGTCATGCAGGACATGCGATAACAGATAAAAACTGCCGTTTCCCGGCACTGCCTTAAAGAAATCGCCGGCGACGATCTCAACATGATCTGCTTTTTCACAGGCATTCAGGCGCTGCCTGGCAATATCGGTAGCGACAGGTAAATCGAACAGGATCCCACGGCTGTCTGGCCATTTCTCCAGCATATGCATCAGCAAGTGCCCAGAACCACCGCCAATATCAACAATGGTCTCACCATTACGCAGATTGATATGTTCCAGCAACTCTGGAATTTCCAGATCCAGCCCCATATCCTGCGAGCGATCGAAAATGGCTCTGCGCTCAGGATGCGCCTCAAAATATTCAAACAATGTGGTGCCGTATTGGCGCTGGAAACTGGACTCCCCGGTGCGGATCGTGCTTGCCATGCCGCGCCAGGCCTGCCCCATTTCACCGTTAATTAACAGCGCGCTGGGCTGTGCCGAGGCAAAAGCCTGCGTTGTCAGGCTTGCCCCGAGCGGGGTTAAAGCAAAGCCTTCGGCATTTTCACTGACCAGGCCGAATTGCTTTAACGCTTTTAACAGGCGCAAGAGCGCTGCCGGGTGGGTGCTCGTTGCTTCTGCCAGCCTTGCCACTGAGGTCGCCTGGTCATTCGCCTGCAACACATCGGGCAATTTCAATTCACAAAACGTCTGAATCGATTGAGAAATAAGCTGGCTATACAGTAATTGCCTGATCTGTTGCGGCATTACATCATGAGTATCTGCTTGGTTCGCCATATCCTGTTTATTCCCGCTAAATGAGATTAACGCCGAGTGCTCCTCCAGCCAAGCTGGAGGAGTAACCATTATTTGTGGGCAACGATGATGCCGTGCGGGGTCCACCCAGGAATGACGGTACGCTGCGGGTCTTTGAAGCCCGCTTCGGCCAAGCAGCGTTCATACTGCTGCCAGGAGTAAATCATGCCGCCTTCAGCCGGCAGGCAGGCAAAATACACGCTGTCGAGTGCCGCCATGACCGGGCCGTCGCCCTCATCGTTCGACATGGAGTTAAAGATGATCACACGCCCGCCTTCTGGTAACGCGTCGTAGGCTTTACGCAACATGTGAGTATTTTCTTCCAGCGTCCAGATAACCAACTGGTGGGCAAACATAATGCAGTCATACCCCGTCGGGAAGGGTTCGTGCAGAATATCCAGCGCCTGGGCGTTCACCCGGTCACCTAGCCCGGACTCGTTGATTTTGCCCTGAGTAACGGGGATCGAGTGCGCGATGTCCAGCACGGTAACGTTCAGATCCGGGTTGTGCTTAGCCAACGCTAATGCGTTAACGGCGTCGCCGCCGCCCGCATCAAGCAGTTTATGGGTGCGAGACAGATCCAGGTGCGCAACCAAATCCTTGTTGGCCAGCTCTGACCAGGAGCGCATATAGCGGTAGAACACACTTTCCAGCTTCGGATTCTGGTGCAGGCGATGGTAGAGATCGCGCCCCTCCCCCGGGAAGCGTCTGAGCCCGACGTTGGTGTTTTTCTGTAGCGATTCAGTAAAGTCTAATTGCCCTTCATAGACGATGTAATGCTCAAAGGCGACGGTATCTTTGAAACGTTGCCAATCATCGGTTTCCATCAGCTCTTTGATCACCTTGGCATTACGGTAGATACCGTTTTCTTTGACCAACATGCCTAATGACGTAGCACCCAGCAGCAGGATGTCTGCCGCACGCTCCTCCAGGTTCATCGCGGCGCTGATTTTCTCTTTGGTTGCTTCACGTAACTCGCTGACGTGTTCAAACAGGTTCAGCTCACAACTGGCTTGGAGATATTGAAAAGCAGCGTGACCAAAAAGAATGTTCGACAAGCCTGGCATATCCAACACGGCAGGTTTAGCACGATCGATGACGCGATGGGTTAATGTCATTTTCTTTCCTTCTATACGATGAGTGGTAGTTTGCAGTAAAGAGTGTTGCTTCACGTTAAATAGGTGCGGTGGGATCCACCCAGACCTCTGCAATATGGTCCAGGCAGTCTGCACGTGCCCCTTTGAACCCTTCTTCTTGCCAACCTGCCGGAATGCTTCTTCCAACAGGCCAGATTGAGTACTGTTTGCTGGCGTTAACGACGACGATGCATTGCACCGCATCGTCTTCACCCAGGAACGTCGCCATGGTTATCTCCTTTGCAATTTGGCTTCCCGCGTCATGAGCGGGAGCAGCCGGGAATATCGGCGTCACTTCACGCCACAAGCGTTATTGGTTTTCAACAGTTTGAGCCGCGACATCTTCAGCCCTTCCAGAACCTGGCCTGCGGCGGTGGTCGCATTCTCTTTGGCTAACAGGCTGGTATTCTCTTCGCCGACAAACTTTTCGCAGACGCCGCGATGGGCGGCATAAACTTCCGCCAAAACGCTGCGCATACGTTGCGCAAGGGCGGGTTGCGCTTGCTCAATAAAGTGCCAGGCCGCGGTGGATTGACGCATCAAACGGATCATGACCACGTGGTCGCGCCAGTTGATACCGCTCATCTTGGGCGGGGCGATCGGCGGCATCAGCGTGGGGCGAATCTGGCTAAGGTACTGTTGCTGGCTGAGATCCGTCGCAAACTCCAGCGTGATGCGGGAAATATCCATCAACTGAATCAACTTATTTGCCTGCGCGCAGGCCAGCTCAAAATCTTGATTGCGAGCAGCGCCGATCAGCAGTTGCGTCGACAGGCTCATGCCCTGGCACAGCACCATGAACAGCAGATGGCCGCGAACCCAGCGCCGCAGCGGGTCCTGGCTGTCCTCCCCGGCTTTGGCCTTCGCCGGTTGGAACAGAATGCGCACTGCAGGTAAGGCACGCGGCGTGGCAATGCCCTGCAGAATGGCATCGGCGGTAGCCATCATGTCATTCCATTCGCCATGACTGAGGCTCGTACCGTTGCGCTCTGCCAGCTCACCTGCCTGGATCACCGCATCCAACGTCGCGTTGATCATCAGGACCACACAGTCTCCCTGATGGCGTTCAATACCGAATGCAACATCATTGTCTCGGTTCTCCTGGCTCTCGCGCGGATCGTCAGTCATTAAACCTTCAGAGGCCGAAGGGAGTTGCGCCATCAGTTCCCGCAGCCGGTCGAGATACTGTTGCAGGCTGCGGGGCTGAGGTAATTCACCCAGGCTGGCCAGAATTCGGCGCGCTATCGCAGCCGATCCCGCCAGTGCTTGCTCGCTCTCCGGCAGGCTTTCCGGGCATCCCAGAATGAAAGGCGCACGTGCAATTGGAAATTCAAGTGATCCCATGTTGTTAATCCTGTGTCTCATAAATCGCCTGCCTGTTCGGCTCGGCCAAGAAACCTGTTTCGATCAGGTAGCGCAAAATTTTATGTGCGTACGCTTTAGTGGTCTGCGGTAGCGGAATATCCGAAGAAGCCAGCAGTTCAAATGTCTGTTGGCCTTCCAACAGAGGATTCACTTCATGGATAAATTCAGGATCAAGCGCACGGTGCGGCTGAGGATCGGCGTCTCTGATCAACGGAACCAGCGGATATAGCGGGTGACCCGGCGCGACAGACAGCGCTTTCTCACGCCCCACCTCAAAGTCAACCAGCTCGAATTGATAGCCAAACTCCTGGATCCAGTCACAGAACTGCCGGATGGTGACCGGATCGGGGTTAAACAGGTGGAAGAACTTATCCCTGGCTTGTGGCTGCAGTGAAATGTGGACGATGGCTGCGGCAACATAATCTACCGGGACGATGTCAAAGATACGTGGATAGTCGGGGACGATCTTCATCGGCAGGAAGCCGCGCAGAGCCACCAATAAGTAATCGATGCTCTGTGACGCCCCGGTTTCGCTATGGCCAAGAATCAGCCCTGGCCGGAAAATATTGACCGGTATGCCGCGCGAGCGGCCAAGATGCGCCACACCTTCTGCCACCCATTTACTGCCGGTGTAACCCGCCGGGACGCCGACGGCGGAACGCAGCGGCATATCATCTTCGATAAAGGGGCGCGGTGAATGTGTCGCCAACAGCGTATCCACGGTGGAAACGTATTGGACACTTTTCAGCCGCGTGGTGCAGGCCAACTCCAGAATGGTTTGCGTTCCACCCACGTTGGTGGCTTTCAACGCACTGTAGGGATAGACGAAGTTAACCAGAGCGCCATTGTGATAAATCACATCAACCTCTGCCGCCAGGGTTTGCCATTGCTGCTCGTTGAGCCCAAAGTGCGGTAACGCCAGATCGCCCACCAGAAAATCAACGCGCTGCAGTTGTTCCCCAAGAGTAATGCGGTACATGTCCAGCCCTTCCATGATCCGCGCCTTGGCATGGTGGGCATCCTTCGCACGGCACAGGCAGATGACCCGGCTGCGGGTGCGCTTTAGCAATTGCTCTAGCAGATACAATCCCAAATAGCCGGTAGCACCGGTCAGGAAAACCACCGCAGGCTGATACCAATTCGCGTGCGGTAAATCACCCGCCTGAATATGTTCATCCAGGAAAATATCCTGCTCCAGCGTTTGCGCATGCTGGCGTGCCAGCAATGAGGTCAGCCCTTCGCGTCGATAAATTTCGATCGCCTCCGCCACCGCTGCAGGTGTCGGTGTGCGGAAAAACTCATGGAGCGGTATCTGCACCTGATACTGCGCGGACAACCGGCCAGCCAGACGGGTGAGCAGGATGGACGTGCCCCCTTGCATAAAGAAATCGCTGTCAGGAGTGATGTAGGTTGCCCCAAGAACCTGCGCAAACTCATCCGTTACCGATTTTTCAAGCTCCGAGCGTGGTGCCCGCTGTTCAGTGGCCACAACGCTATCGCGGGCAGGGATCGCCAGTTGCTGCAGCTTGAGCATGTCGACTTTTCCGGTTGGCGTTCTGGGAAGCTCATCCAACAGCAGGAATTGCCCAGGGATCAGATAGGCCGGTAAGTGGCGTTGCAATATCTGCTTGATACTGGCGTCATTCAGGGCCGGTTGCCGTTCAATCGCCGCGACCAGCTGTGCCTGCTCCGTGCCAGCATGCAGGGCAAACACAATCGCCTCGTTAAGATCCAGTATCTGACTGAGCTGGTGAGCCACTTCGTTCAGCTCAATACGATGACCGCGAATCTTCACCTGATGATCGCGCCGCCCCAGGTAAGCAATAGCGCCGGATGACCCGCGGCGGCCCAGATCACCGGTGGCATACAAGCGCCCACGGCCAAAAGGATTGGGTAAAAAACGCTGTGCAGTTTCACTTGGCTTACCCAGATACCCCCGCGCCAGGTTCTGCCCGGCTAGCATGATTTCGCCCATCACGCCATCCGGCACCGGATTAAGATCGGGGTCAACAATATAGGCTGCGGTATTATCCAGCGGATAACCGATCGGTATTGCGGCGCCCCCCGTCGTCGGCACGTTAAAATAAAGCGCATCAATAGTGGCTTCCGTCGGGCCGTACAAATTGGCTACATCTGCCCGCCAGATTTGGCGGATTTTGCGCGCCAGCTCCGTGTTCAGGACCTCTCCACCGCTGAGTACCAGCTTGACTGCGCGACATTGATTGGCCGATGGATGGTCGATCAGGGCACCCAGCAGGCTCGGCACGCCGCCGAGTACGCTGACGTTGTGACGAATCATCAAATCCAGCAGAACATTGCTGTCCTCCATCGCGCTGACGTCGGCCAGAACGACGGTTGCACCGTTCAATAACGGCCAGAACAGCGCCCAAATGCTTGGGTCAAAGCTGAAGGAGTGGTTATGGAGCACGTTGTCGTGCGTCGACAGCGGCCAGGTTCGTTGCCGCCATGACAGGTTATTCAGCACCTGCCGATGTTCAACCATCACGCCTTTAGGAACGCCGGTACTGCCCGAGGTGTAAATCACATAAGCCGCATCGCGGTCCATCAGCCCGGCGGGAGGGGTCCAGCGCGCCTCGGGGTCAAGTTCTTCAAGCCACAGTTTGGCCGTCTCCGGCCAGCCAGCGACCGACTGAGTGCGCGAGGTAATCACCAGTTCGCAACCGCTGTTTTCAATCAAAAAACGGATACGATCGGCCGGTAAGCGCGGATCGATAGGCAGGAACGTATGGCCCGAGCGCAAGACACCCAGCAAAGAAGCGATAAAATCCGCTGAGCGCGGCAGAGCCAGCGCAATGATGCTGCCGGTTTTTGCCACGTGTTGCTGGATGTTAGCGGCCACACACTCCGCCCTGGCCCACAGATCGCGGTAAGAAAGCCGGTGATTGTGATCGATAACGGCGATACCTGCCGGCGTTTGCGCTACGGCGGCCGCCACCCGCGCGGTCAAGGTGCCCTCCTCCTGCGCCGTGCGCTCACCGTGGCAACGCATGAGGATCTGCGCTTGCATGCTTTCGCTCATCAAGGGAACCGTAGCCAGCGGGTGGTGGCGCGACGTCGACAACACCACCGCTAACGCCTGCGCCAATGTAGCGATCTGATGGCTATCCAGCACGTCGCCATCGTAGTCCAACGCCAGAGTCAGGGTGCCTTCATAAACCCAGCAGGTAATAAACAGATCGAGATCGCTTGAGGGGTGCCTGCTAGGCAGGTACACCAATTGGCCGCTTTCCACCGGCGTCAAGCCGACAGGCGTTGCAATGTACGCCACGCCGGTTTGGAAATAGGGAGCGCGGCTCAAATCTCTTTTGGGTGGGCAAATCTCCAGCAGCGAAGAGAATGAAGGTTTAACACCATGGTTAAACTGCTGCTCGACCTGATGGCAGACGTCGGCCAGGGTGCTGTTATCAGGCATATCTACACGAATCGGCAGATAGGTTTGCAAGGGGCCGACCAGCGCAGCATGCGCCCGATCGCGCACTTTGACGCCGCATAATGCCGACTGTGAGCCTTGCCAGCGCATCAATACCGTCAACCAACTGGCAACCAGGCTGGTTTCGCTCGGCGGCGAGCCCGCATGGGCGGTCTGCAGCTCATGTATCTTGCGGCGAGTGCCCTTGACCGGTGGGCGCGGAGACTCGCTAGGAATTTCCGTTGCGGCCGGTGCCTGGAGGGTCGCCCCCCATTGCTGCCACTGTGCTCGGTACTGTTCATCACGCAGTTGCGTTTGTTCTTGTTGGAACGCCGTCGCCAAGGCACCGGGAGCAGGCTGTTCATAGCAAGGATCGGCCAGGAAAAGGAACTGTGCGATCCGCTGTAGCGAGTATTCATCAACCACGATAGGATGGCCGCAAAGCCGCAGTTCGTAACATTGCGCATTGATGCGGCTAATGAAAATACGTAATAGCGGCCCCAAGCCAAGATCAAAAGGCGCGTTCACCCATTCGGCCAGATCATTGTCGGCATACCGTTGTTGAAAATATTCCAGTTTGACCTGCCCCGTGGGCATCAACAGCCGCACCGGTTGGCCCATCACTTCCACAAACACACTGCGCAATGCTTCACTGTGAGCCACCCAGGCGCTCAGGTTTTGTTGGACAAGAGCAATGTCCAGCGTTCCCGTAAATTGATAGCGCGCCGTAACCGGCAATGTGTCGGCGTCGGTTAATTGAGCAAGCAGCCAGAGACGTTTCTGTTCGCTGGATAACGGGTAAGCGCCGAGCGCCTCGCGGGCCTGCGGTAATGAACGCAATGCTGCCTCGAAGGCATCAACATTTTGACTCTGCACGATTTATCTCTCCTGAACAGGGGATGAACAAGGGGTGTTGTCCTGAAGGCTGATGGCCGTGAACTCCCAATCGCCAAGTGACTGTTCCACCCGCGTGTTCCCTGTAAATTTCATGGAATCCAACGTCGCCGCAACGCGTGCGATCGTCGGTGCAACATAAATATCTGCGATGGGTACGCGCTGACCGAAAGCGGCTTCAATGCTCTCGACCATGCGAGCAACCAAAATGGAATGGCCGCCGAGCTGGAAAAAGTCGTCGGTAACGCCGATGTGTTCGAGATTGAGCAGGTTGCACCAGATGCGCTGCACCTGAGCTTCGGTTTCATTTCGCGGCGCGATGCCTTGGCTGGGCGTATCCAAGCGCACGGCAAGGCTGCCGAGGCGCTTTTTATCGCGTTTGCCGTTCGGCGTGAGAGGGATGCTGTCGATCCGATAATATTCTGTCGGCAACCAGGCGGCCGGCAGCGTTTGGCGCAGCGCCTCCAGCCAAGGGGTAAGATCGAGCCGTTCGCTCTCAATATCTGGAGAAAATTGAATAAACGCCTGTATACCGCCAGCCGCCTGTGGGCCGGAGAGGTGCACTACGGCATCCTGTATGCCGGGGAGCTTGCGCAGCGCCACCTCGATCTCGCCCAATTCGATGCGGTGGCCGCGCAGCTTAATCTGGTCGTCCCGGCGGCCGATATAAACCAGCGAGCCGTTTGGCAACATACGCACTCTATCGCCGGTTAAGTAGGCGCGCTGCCCTGAGCGCATCAGGCTTGGCACAAACCTCTGCGCAGTTTCCCGCGCGTTGCCATAGTAACCTTGACTGACGCCGGGGCCGGAGATCAGCAGCTCACCGACCATGCCTTTAGCTACCCTGTTCAACGCCTGATCGACAACGCTCACCTGGGTGCCCGGAATGGGGTAACCCAACTGTACCGAGGCACCGGGTGACATGCGGTATGCCGTTGACCAGATCGTTGTTTCCGTTGGGCCGTAAAGGTTCCACAAAACCGTACCTGGCTGGCATAGCCGATCGGCCAGATCCTGTGGCAATGCTTCTCCGCCGCAGAGCAGGGTCAGATTTTTACGCGGTTGCCAGCCGGTTGACAATAAAAGCGACCAGCCGCTCGGCGTCGCCTGAACCAAGGTGATGTCAGGATCGGCCAGATAGCCTGCGAGTTTTTCTGCATCGCGCTGGCTTTGCTCAGCGGCTACGTAAACACTGCCGCCGTGTACTAAGGTCAGCAACAGTTCCAGCAGCGAGATATCGAAAGAAAAAGTGGTCAACGCCAGCATCCGATCATGGGGCGTTACCTTGAACAACTGACCAAAAGCACTTAGCGCAGAGCTTAAATTGCCCTGGCTGACCAACACGCCTTTCGGTTTGCCGGTCGAGCCGGAAGTAAACATCATATAGCCAGAGTGCATACTGGCCGCGCTATCCCAGTATTGCTCTGTAGGTTCACTGCCCGCCCATAATGATGTCATTGCCAAGGTATCAGGCTGTATAAGGGCCGCCGCAACGCTGGCGTCAGCAATCAGCACCCCGTCTTTCAGCTCCGCCAGAATGCTGCGCAGGCGCTGTTCCGGCAATGTCGCATCCAGTGGGACATAGATGCCGCCCGCCTGCCAAATGGCTAACAGGGTGACAACCCATGGGATCCCCCGTTTGCCCATCACCGCAACCGGAATCCCCCTCTTCACCCCGTTGGCTCGCAGCCTTGCCGCTGCCAGCGCAACCTGCCGCCGCAGTTGCGCAAAACTGAGTTCGCCGTGATCGTCACATAAGGCAATGGCGTTAGGCTGCTGCTCTGCCAACGCAAACAGGCGGGCGGGTACGCTCAAAAATGGCTCGATGGACATCTCGGCGGCCTGATGGGCGTCCGCTACGCCTAGCTGCACCGAACTCAGCGCGGCCTGGGGTGCCGCGATAAAGGCACGCAACACATTGCTGAGCATATGGCTGATGCTTTCCGCGGTTTCACCCTCGATCCGATCGCTGGCGTATTCCAGGAAGCCACTGACGTTACCGGTGTTGTCCTCGAACAGAAACAGCGATAAATCGAGACGTGCCGCGCCAATATCAATATCACTCAGCGTCAGTTGCAGATCGCCGCTCTCTATCGTGCGTTGAACGTCTTGCTCATAGCCAAACAGCACCTGGAACAACGGGGTCACTCCGGGTTGCCGCGCATGCTCAACGCGGTGCAGCACTTCCAATAGCGGCGTTTCCCCGTGCTCAATCAGGTTGCTCAGCGTTTGCTGAACGCCCTGCAGGTACTGCGTCACGCTTTGGCAATCAACATAGCGGCTGCGAAAAACACCGATGTTGGACACGTAACCAATCATCTGAGCCAACTCTGAGCGCAAACGGTTTGAGGTAGGGACGCCGATAAGAATATCCGCCTGTTCAGCCAGCCGGTGTAACACCACACAATAGGCAGCTAAAAACACGGACGCGGTAGAAATACCCTGGTGTGCAAACGTCTGCCGCAGCGCTTGCCACTCATCCTTTATAAAGGACAACGGGATTCTGGCACCGGCAAAAGTCTGCTGCTCAGCGCGTGAAGGCAGCGACGTAATATCCAGCACCGTTGGCGCATCGGCCAACTGTGCTTGCCAATAGTCCATACCCAAATGCGCATGTTGTTTTGACCACGCGGCATAATCGACAAATTGCAACCGCTGCTCATCGTCTACTATCGGCGAATCCTGTGGCGTTTGATAAGCGGTAACGATTTGCTTGAGCAATAACTGCAATGAAATACCATCACAGACAATATGATGGGTACATATAATTAATTCATGGTTCTCCTCGCCCGTTCTAATTAATAACAAGCGATAGATGGGAGCGGTTGTTAATGACCAGCCACGCCGCACCTCCATATTGATCAGCCGTTGCAAGGCGTGGCTATCATTGATGCAATCTACCTTATGAATAGGCAGCGTGGCCGACGGAGAAATAACCTGATTTAATTCACCATTAATGTAGCGGAATGACGTGCGCAATATTTCTTGCGCTGCCACGACTCGGTTAACCGCGCGCTGTAGCTGAAGAGTATCGAGTTTTCCTTTAATAGAGACTCTTACCGCCATGGTATAGGCTAATTGTGAATTCGGGTTCAGTTCATTAAGAAACCAAAGCTGCTCCTGACCTTGTGACGCGGGGAATGCGGCCACAGGGTATGAATTAACGCTCATCCGTCACTCCTGATTAATGATGGAAACTGTTTCGATTAACTCGTGGTATCGGTGTTGGCGCGGCCGTTGTCAGTGAGGAATTCAGCAGCGTAATAATAAGCGCAGCCTGCTGCTCGACTGTAGGTCTGGTCCATAGATCATGCAGTAAAATATGAATATTAAATTCTTTCCTTAATAATCCGGTTAATTGCGTCAGCGACAGTGAATGCCCGCCAATTTCCAGAAAGTGATCGTAAAGCCGTATTTCGCCGCCAAGAACTTGCTGCCAGCAATCAGCAACCCGTTGCTCAATATCCGTCATGGCGCGCGCATTATTATTTACCGGCCCAGAGTATGTGCTCTGTTTTATTAATGCGTGTCGATCAACCTTGCCATGTTTATTTCTTGGCAGCGTTGGCAGAAAAAGTAATTTTTCCGGCAGCGCATAGGGGGGTAACAGGCTAAGCAAACCTTGCTTGATAATATGACGTGAGGTGTTCTCATCTGCGGTTGGCTCCGTCAGCACGATAAAAGCCACGATACTGCGTCGTTGATCGTTGCCAACCACCATCACGACAGACTCGCGGATCTCATCCATACCGCTCAGCGCCGCCTGAACGGCCCCAAGTTCAACCCGAAAACCACGAATTTTGATCTGATCGTCCTGCCTTCCAAGGTAGTCGAGCTCGCCATTTGGCAGCCAGCGAACGCGATCTCCGGTTCGGTAACAGCGTAAACCATCAGGAGCCGGTAAAAATGCGGCGGCAGTGCGTTGCGGATCGCCGACATAACCTTGCGCGACGCCATGACCATAGATGATTAACTCCCCCGGCACAGCGACCCCAACGGGCTGCATGTCTTCATCCACTACATCAACCCAGGAACCATACAGTGGAGAGCCGATGGTGATCTCTGGCTGTTGAGGCGTGATAACCGCGCCGGTTGAATAGGTGGTGGTTTCTGTCGGGCCATAAAGATTGACGATGCGCGTGGCGGGCAACTTTTGCTGAAGGCGCAGATAAAGATAGCGGGACAAAGGTTCCCCCGCAAGATTCAGAACACGCAAAGAACTGCCGAAAGCATCATGCTGCAACAACGCTTCTGCCGCCGAAGGCACCGTGTTCAGCAACGTCGCATGATCCATCATTCTCATTGAGTCGATCAGCGACAGCACCGAGGAGACCAGCCTGACGCAGCCGCCAACGGTGAGCGGAGCAAATAACTCAAAAATGGAAAGATCGAAGGTCAGCGGCGTAACCGCCAAGGTTTGCGCCAACTCTTGCGCACCAAAGTCCCGAGCCGCCCAACGCAGCAGGTTGGCCGCGTTGGCATGAGCGATCGCCACGCCTTTCGGTTCCCCCGTCGAACCGCTGGTAAACAGGGTGTAGGCCGTTGCCTGAAGCGTGGACAGATCTTCTAAGGGGGCCTCTGCGCCCGCCAGCAGGCTTTCGACCGGCCAGCACGACGCGATCTCTCCATATTGCGCCATGCCGCTATCGTCTGTGACGATCGCCCGGCAGCGGGCCTTGCCCAGAATGGTACGGTTGAGTTCAACCGGGTTACTCTCACTGAGTGGCACATAGCTGCCACCGCAGGCCATCACCGCCAGTAACGTGGGTATCAGAGAAATATCGCGTGGCAGCAGTATCGCTACGGCTTGCCCGGGCTGGAGCCCCCTGTGGCGTAACGCGGCCGCAATGATAGCCGTCCGGCTCGCCAACTCAGCATAACTGAGCACCGCCTGAGGCGTGATCACGGCAGGCCTCTCTGGGAAAACGGCAGCCTGTTGGAGAAAACTCGCAATCAACGTTTCTGCTGCAGGCGTTGCGCTGGAAGTGGGCTGAGCGTTCTGTTTTGGTAATAAAGCCACCGGCAGGGTGGCAAGCATGGCATACGGCTGTTGCACCATCGCTTCAATCATCTGGGCAAACTGCTCGGCCATTGCCTGTGCCAGCCAACCCGGGTGTTGTGCAGGATCAACCTCGACCCGCCCATGCAGCCTGCCGTCATGCTGGGTTAACAGCAATGCGCTGGCAAATGGGCCAATGCTGGGTGGAGCCTCCACGGCCGTTAACGCCATTTCCCCCACCTGCACCGTCCCGATCCCCAATAAGGCTGCGGCCAACCCTCGAGGCATGCCAGGCATGTCTTGCTGGAAGATCACCGCGGAAGAAGGAGGCGCGGGCTGATATCCCTCCTCCGCCATCTGCTGTGCCAATTCAGGATAACCGGCACCGAGCGTAGCCTGTGACACACTGTCCAGACGAGCGGCGGTTTGCCTGATAAAGGTGCTTACATCGCACTCGCCGACCTCAAAAGGCACCGACAGCGTATTGGCAAAATACCCCACCTGTTCTCTGTTGCTGCGATTGCGACCGTGGAAGGTCACCGCCAGCGCAGGCCGTTGGCTTTGGCCTAGCCTGGCGAGGGTCAGTGCCTGGGCTGCAAGAAAGATGACGTAGGGTGTGACTGCACATGCCGCCGCTAATTGATGCAGTGCAGCGGTACGGTCTCGCTCGATCACAAAACAAGACAGTACTTTGCTACGCGCGGTGTGCGAAGAGCGTCGGGAAGCCATCGGCAGAGAAAGCGGCACTTCCCGTGCCAATAAATGCCGCCAGAATTGGCGATCGATCCGCACAGGGCTTGCTGACGCTGGTGGCCAATCGCCATCAGGCACTTCGCAGCCAGCGCCAAAATCACGGATCAGCAGGCCAACGGACCAGAGATCTGCAATGGCATGATGGATCCTAAAGACCAGGTACCGTTCTCCGCCCTCTTTTTCAATGATATCAGCATGAAACAGGCGTTCAGACTCGGCCCCGATCGGTTCACGGGTCGCAGATAGTAACGTAGTGCTGCCTGTGGCGCTTAAGCGTTGAACCCGGCAATAGCCCTGAACCTCTGGTGGCGCTTGTTTAATCCAATAGTGGCCATCGCGAAGAGCAAAACGTTGTCGGAGAGCCGCATGCCGTTGAACAACCCGTTCAATGCGCTCAACCAGTTGCGGAGTCGACATGGAGGTGTCGACGCGAAAAACCACTTCCAGTAACAAGCCAGGCAATCCTGGATCAATAGACTGCTGTACACAGAGAACGCTTTGTCGGAGTGATGACTTCACCTTACGCCGCCCTTAAGGATCTATTAAATATCCTTATCAAATAAATATCGAAATTATAATTAGCACTCTAAATAATTAACTTATATTTATTTAAATTTCATATTAATCCATATTGATTATAATTTTTTAGTTTAAAAACAGTGAATTAAACGGTGAAACAAATCATAACTTGTAGTTATAATTTGACATTTATCGATAAATGTCAACAATGATTGTTCATATTTGATAACATTTGCGACACGGAATATAAAACATGCCTAACAATCAGGACGTAGAGAAAGGAAGGCGCAGCCCGGGTTTTGTCCAGACATTCAGCCGCATCGCCCCGGTTTACGAAGAGAAATACGCAGAGAAATTGCACCAGGCGCATGATGAATGTTTGCGTACCTTAAGCCAGTCGCTGGATGTTTCAGCGCCTGATTGTGTGCTGGATATCGGTTGCGGAACGGGGGCGTTATTAGCGCAATTGCACACACAATGGCCTACGGCAAACTATGTCGGCATCGATCCGGCGCAGGGCATGATCAGCGAGGGGAAGAAACGGCGTCCTTTTGCGTCATTCATTCAGGGCAGCGCGGAATCCGTGCCTCTCCCCAGCGCAAGCGTGGATTGGGTGGTTTGTTCGATGTCATTCGGCCACTGGGGCGATAAATCCGCAGGCCTGCGTGAAGTGCGGCGCTTGCTGAAGCCCCAGGGGCTGTTTTGCCTAGTGGAAAACGCCCCGGCAGGTTGGGGGGTAACTACGCTGATTAACTGGCTATTGGGATCGCTGGCAGATTACCGCCCGGAAGGTGAAATCATTCGT
Organism: Serratia sp. MMO-28; assembly: GCF_037199905.1. Lineage (NCBI taxonomy): Bacteria > Pseudomonadati > Pseudomonadota > Gammaproteobacteria > Enterobacterales > Yersiniaceae > Serratia > Serratia sp. MMO-28. The sequence continues at coordinate 12,791 of NZ_JBBCVB010000035.1, read as the reverse complement.
CTGGCTCACCACGCCGGGCTGAAGAAAATAACCTCACAAACGACCGAGCAGCGCATCATTGTGGCAACTTTCCGCCCGGATCACGGAGCACCGATTCAGCATGGACACTAATCCCCAATCTGTACAACGGGTTCTGGTTGTGGGGGCGGGCCCTGTTGGGCTAGCCGTAGCAGCCGCGCTGGCCGCTCAAGGGATCGCCGTTGACCTTATCGATAAAAGACCGCTTGCCTCGCCTTATTCCCGCGCCTTTGGCCTGGAACCCGTCACGCTGGAATTGCTCAATGCCTGGGGCGTTGCCGACGAAATGATCCGTCGTGGGATCGTGTGGACAAGTGCACCGCTTGGCGATCGGGCTGGCAGGACGCTCTCATTCTCCCGCTTGCCCTGTGAATATCCCTACATGGTTATTATCCCGCAGTCGCAAACAGAGTCGGTATTAACCGAATGGGCTCTGCGTGTCGGGGTAAATCTGCAGCGCGGTTATAAAGTCACCGCACTGGCCGCCCACCAGGATAGCGTTGAGGTAACCTTGGAACATGGCACCCCCGCTCGGCAACATCAGGTGAAATATGACTGGGTTCTCGGTGCCGACGGGGTTAACAGCACGGTACGGCAGTTACTTGATATTCCCTTTCCGGGCCAGGATTACCCACATTCGTTGGTGGTTGCGGACGTGCTGCTGCAGCAGCCACCGTCCCCTGCCGTACACGCACGTTCTGTCTCCAGGGGGCTGGTCGCCCTATTCCCGTTACCCGACGGCAGCTATCGGGTCAGCATTGAAGATAATGCACGCATGGATATCCCGGTTGAACAGCCGGTCACCCATGAGGAGATTGCCGGCGGGATGCAGGCGATTCTGGGGCATGATTTTGGCCTCAGCCAGGTATTATGGAGCGCACGTTATCGCAGCAAGCAGCGCCTGGCGGCCCATTACCGCCAAGGGCGGGTATTTTTGCTGGGAGACGCGGCCCACACCCATGTGCCCGCAGGAGGACAGGGGTTGCAGATGGGGATTGGCGATGCGGCTAATCTCTCCTGGAAGCTGGCGGGCACCATCCAGGGAACCCTGCCGGTAGATATTTTAGACAGTTACGAAAGTGAACGAAAACCCCTCGCCGCCGCGGCATTGCGCAATACCGACCTGCTGTTTCGTTTTAATACCGCATCTGGCCCGGCTGGCCGTTTACTCCATTGGCTCGGGTTGCAGACCACGCGCATCCCGTACGTCGCTCAAAAGGTCGTTAATGCCTTGGCGGGTGAAGGCGTGCAATATCGCAGCCTGCGGCGTAAAGGCGATCATCGGCTGGTGGGGCGTCGCTTACCTTTGCTGTTTTTGCAGCCGGATCGGCAGCAGGCACAGCGGCAGAGTCTAACGCAGTTGCTGCGGAAGAGGGAGTTTGTTTTGGTTCATCATCAGGCACCGGCGCTGGCAACAAAATTACGGCAGCATTTTCCCAACCTGCATACGGCAAGCGTCAGCCATGACTCGCCTAACAATCGGTTGTCTGTTGGCCAGGCGGCCCTGGTCAGGCCCGATGGCGTAGTGATATGGATAGGTAACCAAATAACGGCTGCGCAAGAAAAGCTTGCTCCGTGGCTGAAGGGAACGCCCAGGTAATACTGCGTGCCGCCAGAGAAAAGAAGGCAGCGTGCGGGGAATGTTTCTGCCAGGGTATTTTTTACTTTCCGGTGTTGCGCCAACCTGGGGCGATGCCGCTGGCGAGCAGAGCGTGGGCCTGCAAGCTGTCGAACCTCAGCAACGAATCCATCCGCTGGAAACGTTGCTGCTACTGGCACGCCTACGCCTTTTTGATCGCAGAAACAATAATCCCACTCCAGAATCGGAGATTCTACGATGTCATCAATATATGAAACGCTCGCCTTGCAACTCGTTTCACTTGGATAACAACCGGTTAAAACGAATATTTCACCCCCAGCATCACCGCCTTATTGTCATACCCCTGCTGACCAATCTGGTCTGTCAGGTTCCCCCAAACGGTTAAATTTTTAGTTAACTTACCTTCAGCACCAACCTGTACTTCAACCAAATGGCGGTTACCCGTCTGTTGTAACGTGGTTCCATTCAGGGTGACCCCCGACATATGGCTATTGGCGATGTAATTAAGAGCAGCATAGGTGGTGAAGAGGTTGCTACCGGTTTTATCACCCGTTATCTGTGTATCATTGGAGAATTTCACCCCGACACGGGATTGTAGATTGTAACTGCGACTTTGTTGTACCCGAGTACCGTTGGCCTCGGTAAAATCACTCATTTTCACACCGTTGAGGGTCAACTGAGCCTGTGGTGTGATATAGCCCGTGTTATCAGCGAGTTGATAAACCTGCACCGGATATCCCCCCTCCACAGAGGCGCTAATACCATGCAACCGTTGATCCTCTCCCTCCTCTGCCTGCCCCTTGATGGAACTGTTGAACCAGGAGTATTGCAGCCAATCATGTAGGTAAGGGCTATTACGCTTATTCGCATACTGATACCAAGTGCTATATACCCCAAGAGAATAACCATTTAAACGGTTGTCAGAACGATACTGGCTTTCCCGCGAGTCTGAGCTGCCATTGCTCTGGCCGTATCCCGCCATAACCCCTACTGAAAAATCATCTTCTCCCGTCAGTTGGCCTTTAAACACCTCCCCTCCCAGTTGCACAACATAGTTATTACTGCTGTTGGAAAGCTGGCCGGAGGCATCGTTGAACTTAGTGCGCGATCCCAACTGACGTAGCCATAGGCTGCTTTCACCGCCATTAAGAGAGGGTTTTATGTCATCCAGGCGAGTATTGAACAAATTATTGGCGGCAGAAATGTTGGCCAGATAACTGCCCGCTTCTGGACGATAGGTATCCTTGGCCGGATCTTCATAGTTAGAGCGCAAATACCAGCTACCATCGCTAGGATCGGCTGGAGTTCCTTTGTAAAGGAAGTAATCCAGCGCCCCCGCCACTGCACGGCCATTTAATGTAAAATTACCCGCAGAAGCGCCACCCACGTGGATGATTTCAATACCTTTGATATTTTCCGCCCCTTGACCGTCAATATTATTCACCGTCACCAGACTATTGCCGGAGGTACTACCGGTGATCACCAGTCTATCCGTGTTAGAGGCATCATCCCCTAACACGCTATCAAATGTGATATTGCCGTTATTGCCAACATAGTTGCCATTAATAGTGAAATCCGCATAATCTGCCGCCGTTGCATTACGCCCGACACTGATATTGCCCGCATTGGTCACATTTCCCATCACCTGACCGTCACCGGCCAAGGTAGCGTTCGCCTCAACCGATACGTCGCTGTGCAAGACAGCCTGAGATATCCCACTGGCAGCAAAGGTACTGACCTGCAGATTAGTGGGTATGACAGGAATAGTGCTCAGCAATAACCGGCCAGCTCTGACGATTGTGCTGTTGGCACTCACCAGATTATTGGCTATTTGCAGCGTGCCGCTGCCTGCCTTAATCACCGAACCATGGCCGCTGACTGGGGTGTCAAACTGCCAGAGCGTATCGGTATCCAGAACTAAACGCCCCTCATTGACCACGGTGGCGGAACCCAAATTTTCGGTGGTTCCAGCCTGTAGTGTTGTCCCCATTTGCGTGAAGAAAGTACCGGTATACAGGCTGCTATTCCCCGTCAGCCGAACGTCGGCTGCATCAGTCAGGTCAGTTTTCCCCGCCCCTTGTAGCCCATTGGCAAGATCCCCCACCGCATTTGCCATCGTCAGGTTGCCATCCACAATAATCGTGCCCTGTCCCAAGGCTGCAGTTTGAGCCAGTTCCGCATTGGCTGCAGAGTGGATATGTGTCGTGCCAAGGTAGTCTGGGCTATTACTGGTCAGCTTGAGGGTGCCCGCATCCAGTATCAAGTCACCCGCACCGCTCATCACGCCATTAGCTTGCCCGCCATTTTTCACCGTCAGGCTGCCATTGTTGAGTTTCAAGGTGCTATTACTGCCTGTATTTAATGCCCCCACCGTTTGGGAATGTGCATTTAAATCCACGCTGGCACCGGTGTTAATGGCAAGATTTGCCGTGTCACCCAAGGCTGAATCCACAACCAGTTTCAGGATACCGGAGCGAACCAGCGTATCCCCGGTGTAATCATTGTGGCCATTAGATAAGGTAATGATGGTGCCATCATTGAGAGTGTCAATCGCCAAGTCGCCACTGCCGGTGACTTTGGCATTGAGGTTATTATGCAGCGTACCGTTATTGGCCAGCGTGCCCTGCAATATCAGCGCTTCAGTGCCGCTGGTCAGCAACTCAAGCTGTTTCAAACCGTAGTTAACATATAAGCCATCCTGATCAACCCCAGTACTGAGCCCATACTTAAAGGTTCCCATTGCCGCCACGGTAGTGTCATTCGGATTGGTGATACCTTGCTGATATGTGGTCACAATTGGAATATCGTTACCATCGGTCAGCGTAAGCTCATCACCGCTTCCCATGGCTGCACCCTGTGCCAATCCGACAACAATTACCCCAGTGTCAAGATCCAGGGTATTCAAGCCCTTGATACTGGGCGATAGATTTTGCGGCAGATTTACACTCACCTTACCGCCAGAGCGGGTATCGATGGTTTGCGCTGCTATCTTGCCCTCGCTGGTGACCAGACCATTATTTTCAGTGAGATTGGCATAGGTTAATAATCCCCCCGTCATCACCAAGCCACCTATGGCCTGGACCCCATCACCGACCGTGGTGTTACTCCCCCCCTCCAGGCCCAATGTCGCCCGTGTTAACGCGCTGGTATTGAGGCCAGAAAGATCAAACAGGGTATTTTGCAGTTTCACATTGCCAGCAAAAGCACTGCCCACCGCAGCCCCAAAGTGAAATGCTGTGTTGTTGGTATCGACATTCACATCACCTAAACCAATCAGCGCATGACTGAAAGTGAAAGGAGCACTGGTGTTGATGTTCAGATCGCTGCCATCATCCACCACATTCAGAGTGACGGCACTGTTTAGGAGTGTATTGTTGTTAATAGCCAAACTGGAGCCGTTGGCGATGTTCACCATGCCACTGAAATTCTGTGCATTACTGTTATTGGTCAGATCGATGTGGCTCTCCTCCAGGCTCCAATCCCCCACCCCGCTTAACACATTCTTCAGTGAACTTAATGCCCCGTTGGCATAATTACTAAGCAGCAAGCTGCTGCCTCTGGCAATCGCCACCGATCCATTGCCCAGATTCAGATCCTGCATTACCGTCAGGATACTGCTGCCCACCAGATCATATTGGCCAAAGAAGTTACTGTTATCCCCGATCAGCGACATCTCTGCGCCATGACTGACGCTCACCGTTGAGCCCGTCACCCCGGTTAACGCGTTAGCTACCACCCCGTGAACCCCATTGAATGCCAGTTCTGAGCTACTCGTGGTCAAATTCACCATAGCAGCTTGCGCCCCCAGATTATTGGCAGCAGTAACGGTTAACCGGCTGTCCGCCGCAATCACATGGGAGCCGGTAAAGGTGTTAACCCCACTTAACTGCACATCTGCCAAGGTGTTGATAGTGCCCGTACCGCTCAACGCGTTGGCAAAACTGCCATCCCGGGCAAGATTCAGGCTCCCTTCTACATTCACTTCACTGCTGCCCAGCGTCCCGGCACCGTTCAGCGCCAGTACCGCGCCGTTATCAATCTCAGTATTGCCAGCCAAATCACCGTTGGCACCGCTAACGGTGAAGGTCCCCCCCTGAAGATGCAGCAACCCGTTACCGATCAACCCCCCTGTGCTGGTGGATGTCCCACCAGAGGTAAGTGACAACGTCCCCGTTCCCAGATCCATGGTGCCCGTATTAGTTAACACACCGCTCGTCAGTATGCTGCCGCCTAACAGTATCGCGCCGTTATTGGCCAAGCTTTGCACACTCTGGTTGTAGCCGTTGAGATTGAAGGTACTGCCACCGTTAACCGCCAGCAAAGACGTGTTGCCTAAGGCACCATTGCCCCCTAGCAGGACGTTACCTCCCCTAATCGTGGTCGTACCGGTGTAGCTGTTGTTACTGTTGGAGAGGGTTAACGCAGCCAAGGTACCATCCAGCACCAGGCCACCACTGCCGAAAATGTTGACAGATAAGTGGGTGTTAGAACCCGCGACTCCGTCGGTGGCTATCACCAGCGCATCCGGGCCATCTTCAATCAGTTGCAGGGCCGTGAGGGCATAATTCATGTACAAACCCGCGCCATTGCGCCCAATATTGCTCAGGCCATAATCGTAAATGCCATCAGCAACATGTACGCCGCCTTGGTCGATCTGGTAGGCGGTATCCTGCCCAACCGCATTACCATTAATCTGCAAAGTTAAATGACTGGCTCCCGAGGCCGTATTGGCGCTTACCAGTTGAATACCATTGATGGCAGAGATCTGATTCAGTAATGAACCATTAGGAGGCGTATTATCAATGGTGACATTCCCCAAGACATTCACAATGCCACTACTGGCCGTAAAATTATCCGTGGTAATCATACCGTCCGACTGCTGACCAGGGATCGCGGCATAAAATTTCAACGTACCGCCATTCACAGCAACATTACCCACCGCTTCGCTGCTGCTTACCCCGCTGCTCCCCACGGTGGTGAGACTTCCCGCATTGAGCGCCAGCGTTGCTTGCGTTAACGCCGCGGTGTTGGTGCCGGACAAATCAAACAGGGTGTTTTGCAGATTCACGTTACCAGCAAAGTTGTTGCCTACCGCGGCGCCAAAGTTAAATGCCGCATTATTGGTGCTGACGTTCACGTCCCCGCTCCCCAGCAGCGTATTGTTGAAGGTCAATGCCCCGCTGCTGGTCAGGTTCAGCGCACTGCTGCCATCCGCCACGTTCATCACCGTGGCATTGTTGAGCACCGTGCTGCTGTCGAGGGTCAGGCGGGTGCCGTTGGTAAGATTCACCGTGCCGCTGAAGCCCTGGGCATGATTGCTGTTGCTCAGGTCAAGATGGCTGGCGCTCAGCGTCCAGTCTCCACTCCCGCTCAGACTGTTGTTCAGCGTACTCAACAGGCCACCGGCGTAGGTGGCAAACAGCAGCGTGCTGCCATCGGCGATATCTACCGAGCCCTGGCCCAGGTGCTGTGCCTGTGACACCGTCAGGGTACTGTCCCCCGCCAGCGCATACTGCCCCAGGAAGTTGCTGTTATCCCCGGTCAGCGACACCGCAGCCCCCTGATTGACGCTCACCGTTGAGCCGCTCACCCCGCTGAGCGCATTGGCCACCGCGCCGTTTACCCCATCGAACTCCAGCGTCGAGGTATCGGCAGCTAAAGCCACCGTCGCCGCCGCGGCCCCCAGATTATTGGCGGCGGTGACGCTCAACCGGCTGCCCGCCGCAATCACCTGGGCGCCGGTGAAGGTGTTGGCCCCACTTAACCGCACATCCCCCTGGGTATTGACAGTGCCGGTTCCACTCAGCAGATTGGCAAAACTGCCATCCCGGGCAAACGTCAGGCTGCCCGCCACGTTCACGTCACTGCTGCCCAGCGTCCCGGCACCGTTCAGCACCAGCGAGGCACCGCTGTCTATCCGGGTGTCCGCCGTCAGGCCACTGTTTGCGGCACTCACCGTAAAAGTGCCCCCCTGAACCTCCAACAGCCCCGCCCCCGTCAGGCCACCGGTAACGCTGGAACTCCCGCCAGCGGTCAGCGCCAGCGTCCCGGTCCCCAGGTCCATCACGCCGGCATTGGTGAACGCGCCGCTGGTCAGTTGGCCGCTGCCCAACAGCACCGTGCCGTTGTTGCTTATACTCTGCACACTCTGCATGTAATTGTTGAGATTAAAAGTACTGCCGCCGTTAACCGCCAGCAAAGACGTGTTGCCCAGGGTGCCATTGCCCCCGGCCAGTACCGTTCCCTGAATGGTGGTACTGCCGCTGTAACTGTTGGCGGTGTTGGATAGGGTGAGCGGGGCCAGGGTGCCGTCCAGCACCAGCCCCCCGCTGCCGAAAATATTGACCGATAAGTGGGTGTTAGAACCCGCGACTCCGTCGGTGGCTATCACCAACGCATCCGGGCCATCTTCAATCAGTTGCAGGGCCGTGAGGGCATAATTCATGTACAAGCCCGCGCCGTTATCCCCCGTATTGCTCAGGCCATAATCGTAAATGCCATCAGCAACATGTACGCCCCCCTGATCGATCTGCTTGACAGTATCTTGCCCGACTGCGATACCGTTGATTTGCAGCGTGAGGGTATTCGCCCCTGAGGCGTTCTGGGCACTGACCAGTTGAATGCCGTTAGCGGCAGAGATCTGATTCAGTAATGAACCACCAGGAGGGGTGTTATCAATAGAGACGTTGCCCAACACATTGACCACACCGCTGTTAGCGATAAAGTTGCTGGTCGCAATCACTCCATCCGCCAGTTGACCAGGGATCGCGGCATAAAATTTCAACGTACCGCCATTCACAGCAACATTACCCACCGCTTCGCTGCTGCTTACCCCGCTGCTCCCCACGGTGGTGAGACTTCCCGCATTGAGCGCCAGCGTTGCTTGCGTTAACGCCACGGTGTTGGTGCCAGACAAATCAAACAGGGTGTTTTGCAGATTCACGTTACCGGCGAAGTTGTTGCCTACCGCGGCGCCAAAGTTAAACGCCGCATTATTGGTATTGACGTTCACGTCCCCGCTCCCCAGCAGCGTATTGTTGAAAGTCAATGCCCCGCTGCTGGTCAGGTTCAGCGCACTGCTGCCATCCGCCACGTTCATCACCGTGGCATTGTTGAGCACCGTGCCGCTGTCGAGGGTCAGGCGGGTGCCGTTGGTAAGATTCACCGTACCGCTGAAGCCCTGGGCATGATTGCTGTTGCTCAGGTCAAGATGGCTGGCGCTCAGCGTCCAGTCTCCACTCCCGCTCAGACTGTTGTTCAGCGTACTCAACAGGCCACCGGCGTAGGTGGCAAACAGCAGCGTGCTGCCATCGGCGATATCTACCGAGCCCTGGCCCAGGTGCTGTGCCTGTGACACCGTCAGGGTGCTGCCCCCCGCCAGCGCATACTGCCCCTGGAAGGTGCTGTTATCCCCGGTCAGCGACATCACGGCCCCCTGATTGACGCTCACCGTTGAGCCGCTCACCCCGCTGAGCGCATTGGCCACCGCGCCGTTTACCCCATCGAACTCCAGCGTCGAGGTATCGGCAGCTAAAGCCACCGTCGCTGCCGCGGCCCCCAGATTATTGGCGGCGGTGACGCTCAACCGGCTGCCCGCCGCAATCACCTGGGCACCGGTGAAGGTGTTGGCCCCACTTAACCGCACATCCCCCTGGGTATTGACAGTGCCGGTACCACTCAGCAGATTGGCAAAACTGCCATCCCGGGCAAACGTCAGGCTGCCCGCCACGTTCACGTCACTGCTGCCCAGCGTCCCGGCACCGTTCAGCACCAGCGAGGCACCGCTGTCTATCCGGGTGTCCGCCGTCAGGCCACTGTTTGCGGCACTGACGGTCAAGGTGCCCCCCTGAACATTCAACACCCCACCGCCCGTCAAACCCCCGGTAACGTTGGAGCTCCCGCCAGCGGTCAGCGCCAGCGTCCCGGTCCCCAGGTCCATCACGCCAGCATTGGTGAACGCGCCGCTGGTCAGCAGACCGCTGCCCAACAGCACCGTGCCGTTGTTGCTTACACCCTGCACACTCTGGGTGTAATTGTTGAGATTAAAAGTACTGCCGCCGTTAACCGCCAGCAAAGAGGTGTTGCCCAGGGTGCCATTACCCCCGGCCAGTACCGTTCCCTGAATAGTGGTACTGCCGCTGTAACTGTTGGCGGTGTTGGATAGGGTGAGCGGGGCCAGGGTGCCGTCCAGCACCAGGCCACCACTGCCGAAAATGTTGACAGATAAATGGGTGTTAGAACCCGCGACTCCGTCGGTGGCTATCACCAGTGCATCCGGGCCATCTTGCAGTAGCTCCAGGGCACCAAGGTCATAACTCATATAGAGCCCTTGACCATTACTCCCGATATTAGATAAACCAAAATCATAAATACCGTTGGCGACATGTACATTATTTTGCCTAATGCCATAACGCCCACCTTGGCCCACTGCCGCACCATTGACCTGCATAGTTAACCCATTGACACTGCCGGCACTCGTGGAGCTGACAAGCTGTGTCCACTGGGTATTAACGATTTGATTGAGTAACGAGTTATTCCCACTAAGCGTATCTACATTGGTCGCACCATCACCAATAATATTAATTACACCGCTACTCGCGGTCAGGGCTGACGTTGAGATGATGCTATCCGCACGATCGCTGAATAGATTGCTGTAAAACGCTAATGTACCGCCGGTTATACCCAGGTTACCGATATTTTGCGTACTCGAGGTACCTGCAGCCCCAACGGTGGTACTACTGCCACTATCAAGGATGAGCGTGGAGCGGGTTAACGCAGCAGTATTATTATTCGCCAAGGCGAACTGGCTATTTTGCAGATTCACCGTACCGGTAAACGCGCTGCCAGCACCGGCACCAAAACCAAAGGTAGCATTACCACCATTGACATTGATTTGCCCTGCGCCAGTAATAGTATTATTGAGAGTATAGTTAGCCGTCGTGTTAATCAGTAACCGACTATTAGCATTCTCCATATTGAGGTTGGCATTAGCATTTAATCCCGTTGCATTATTAATAGTTAAACTTGAAGTGTTGGTGAGATTAATAGCACCCGTAAAATTGCTAGCCGAGTTAAGACTGGCCAAATTGATATTGCTGTTATTTAATGTCCAGGTCCCTGCACCACTGAGTGTATTAGTGTTAAATGTAACAAGAGTTCCACTCGCATAGTTGTTAAAGAATAAAGTACTCCCATTGCCAACACTGATTGCACCGCGTCCTAGTCCACCATTAACAGCCGTCTGTAATGTACCTGCAGTGATAGTCCATGGCATAGTCGTGGTGCTGCTTCCTATCAACGTCCAGGCACTATTACCGGTCTTTTGTAACGCACTAAAACTATTGTATTGACCGCCTATATTCGACATATTGAAGGATGCATTGGTGTCTCCCCCTAATATCAACGTATTGGTTCCGCTCCCGCCGATGTTTCCGGTAATAGAATAGCCAGTCTGTAACTCTAGGCTATTGGTACCACTGGTAAATGAGATAGCATTATTGCGCACCGAGTCGGCACTGTTGCCGCCAATAATAGTGCCAGAGTTGATGATCCTTATGTTACTGCCGGTGATACCAATACCGCCTAATGCCGCTGCACCTGGAGTACCTGTAGCCCCCGTACCACTTGCTCCTCCATTACCGCCCTGAATAACTCCACTGTTAGTTAACGTAAAGGATGATCCCGTAACGCCAGAACCGCCTACACCGCCAGAGCGGCTGTGCGTAGCCGTCGCACTGGTTCCCCCAACACCTCCGGCACCACCGGTAATAGAACGGCTATTAATAACCGAGATGCCGTTACTCACCAGACCACTGCCAGCACCACCGCCAAAACCAGAGCCGCCGACACCAAAGCCCCCTCCTCCATTACCCCCATCACCACCGAAAATATTGTTATTTATAGTGGTAGTACCGGTCCCGTTGAGTACAACACCGGCGCCACCGCCACCACCACTTCCTCCGTCCGCATTGCCCGATATAGCGCTACCACCATTGCCACCCCGCCCTCCCCGCATGATGGCAGTAACCGCGTTCAATGTACTACCTACAAATCCGGCACCGCCGCCGCCGCCGCCAGCACCGAACCCTCCGGAACAAGAAGGGACACAAGCCGCATTCCCCCCGGCACCGCCCGCCCCCCCAACAGGGTTACCGGCACTGCCCACGCTCCCCCCTGTCCCGGCGGCTCCTACGGGATCGGTATCTGCACCTGATCCTGGAGAACCTGCCCCTCCGGTACCGTTAGCCAAACCGGGAGAACCTGCCGTAGAACGGGAACTGGGTTGCCCTCCTGCACCGCTAGCGCCGCCGCCACCGCCTGCACCACCATAAGCCCCATTCCCCCTAGGACGGAAGCGTTCGCACCCCCTGTTCCGTTAGCTGAAACCCCCTGAGAGAGCATGAGAAGACATATGGCGCTGAGCAGTGGCCAATGTGTTATTTTTCTGGCACAAGATTGAGGGCCATCTGTCACTTGCCCCAAAAAGTAGCAAGAAACCCCTTGGCCACCGATGGAGTGATAACAGTTTGGCGAACCGATTTTTTGACGTTCGGAATCATAATGTCCATCACTTTCAACCACAGTGCTGCTTTGGTGTGACTTACCAGCACCGCGTGCCAATTCAGAAGCCACTTGCACAAGCCCTAATGCACAGTTAAAAACAATACGGTATATACGATTCATTAAAATCATCCTCTATACGCCGGCGTTGTTTTAGATCAGATGACAATACGTTTAGTTTACAAATTATTAAGGAATGTCACTGATTGCATGAATTTTTAGAAACGCCAAGAATACGATTATCAAATAAGAATTATTTAGTGAGAGCCTTGCTAAAAAAATATCCCTACTAAATGTAGTGTAGTAAAAAACGGAGGGGCTACAGGAAGGTTGACGTGATAATCATAAGCTTTTTTTACCGCATCTGCAGTGAGCAGAGCATGCCGCTGCGCCTGCACCCGAGGCGTGCCTGATAAGTCTCCTGCAACAATCATTTTACCCATTAGCAAGTTGCCCCAACGGATATTCATTGCCAGCATGTTGCCGATATAGGTACTGGCTCCGTAACCGAACGGCGAACTCGCGTTGTGTGATTAAAATAATGTAATAAGCTAGCAGACATTAACTGAAGCTGTTTTCGGCGTAGGGTAATAGCTCGCTGATCCGGCTGTTC
>NZ_JBBCVB010000034.1:0-57959 GCF_037199905.1 Serratia sp. MMO-28 | reverse complement strand
CTGCTGCGCGGCCTTTTTGGCTTTAACGCGTGCGAGTGCGGCGGCTACCGCGGCTTTGCGCGGATCGTCTTCTGCGGCAGGTTCAGCCGCTGCGGCCTGTGCTTCCTGCTGTGCGGCCTTTTTGGCCTTCACGCGTGCGAGTGCGGCGGCTACCGCGGCTTTACGCGGATCGTCTTCTGCGGCAGGTTCAGCCGCTGCGGCCTGCGCTTCCTGCTGCGCGGCCTTTTTGGCTTTAACGCGTGCGAGTGCGGCGGCTACCGCGGCTTTGCGCGGATCGTCTTCTGCGGCAGGTTCAGCCGCTGCGGCCTGTGCTTCCTGCTGCGCGGCCTTTTTGGCCTTCACGCGCGCGAGTGCGGCGGCTACCGCGGCTTTGCGCGGATCGGCTGCTTCTGTCAGCTCTGTGATTGCCGGAGTTGCTTGCACCGCCTGAGCTTTGCGCTCTCTGGCCTGTGCTTTACGCGCCTCACGAGCGGCAATGGCGGCACTGTTATCTGGCTCTTGCCCATTGATTACCACACCAGCGGCTTCACTGTTCTTACTGCGCACGCGCGCTAAAGCGGCACTGACGGCATTCTGCTCGCTGTCAGTCAGCTTCACCGCCGCTTTTTTATGGCGTTCTTCGCGCGCGAGTTTTTCACGCTCTAAGCGGGCCAATTTAGCTTCATAACGTGCCTTGGCTTCTGCTGCGCGGGCTGCTTCCTGATCCTGCGCCTTAATCTCGGCTTTCTCCTGGCGGTAATACTGCACCAGCGGAATATTACTTGGGCAGACATAAGCACATGCGCCGCATTCAATGCAGTCGAACAGATTATGGTTGCGCGCTTTCTCGTGTTCACCGCCTTTGCTGAACCAGTACAGCTGTTGTGGCAACAGCCCGGCCGGGCAGGCATCAACGCATAATCCGCAACGGATACAGGATTGCTCCTGTTCCTGCGGGGCCATTTCGTCGATCGTGGGTGCCAGCAGGCAGTTGCTGATTTTCACCACCGGCACATTCAGCGAAGGCAGGGTAAAGCCCATCAGCGGGCCGCCCATGATCACCATCTGCTGTGGCTGCGGCTGGCAACCGCCAAACGCCAACAGATGTTGCACCGGTGTGCCGAGGCGTGCCCAGACGTTGCCGGGCTGGCTCATGGCGGCACCCGTCAGGGTCACCACACGTTCAATCAGCGGTTCACCATCGATAATCGCGCGTTTGATGGCGAACGCGGTGCCGACGTTTTGCATCAGTACGCCGATAGCAGACGAATGCTTGCCATGCGGCACCTCTTTGCCGGTCAGGATCTTGGTTAACTGCTTGGCCCCGCCGGAAGGGTATTTGGTAGGAATAACGCGCAGTGCGATATCAGTATGGTCACGCAATGCGGCTTGTAATGCAGCGATCGCCTGCGGTTTGTTGTCTTCAATGCCGATCAGCGTCAGCTTGGGTTGCAGCAGATGGCGCAGGATCTGGGTGCCTTCAATAATCTGATCGGCATGTTCCTGCATCAGCCGATCGTCGGCGGTAATGTAGGGTTCGCACTCGGCGGCATTCAGGATCAGCGTTTCTACACCTTGGCCGCCCTGCAATTTACTGGCGGTGGGAAAGCCGGCCCCGCCTAGGCCCGCAATTCCGGCTTGGTGGATACGTTGCATCAGCTCTGCCGCATCCAATTGGCGGTAATCTGCCACCGGCGCCAGTTCACACCAACGATCTTCACCGTCCGGTTCGATGATCACGCACAGCTCTGCCAATCCTGAAGGATGGGCGGTGACATGGGGTTCAATGGCGCGGATGGTGCCTGACGTGGGAGCGTGTACGGGCAACGTGCGGCCGCGGCCAAAGGTCAGCGGTTGGCCTTTCAAGACGCGATCGCCAGCCTTAACGCACAGTTCGCCTTCCGGCCCCAAATGCTGTTGCAGCGGGATAATAAATACGGCGGGCAGGGGAACCACGCGCAGCGGCACACCGCTGGATTGGGTCTTCATTTCGGGTGGATGAATACCCCCGTCGAAATCCCAAATCCGGTCTTTTTTAAAGGCGGTGAACAGATTAAACATGTGGCTCCACGTGAATCACTTGCACCGGAATAGCCTGCATATCCCACTTCCAACTGGCGGTAGTGGTGGCGACCGGTTTCATTTCAATACAATCGGTTGGGCAGGGCGCAACGCACAGGTCGCAGCCGGTACAGAGATCGGTAATCACCGTGTGCATGGCGCGCGTGGCGCCAACGATGGCGTCAACCGGGCAGGCCTGGATGCATTTGGTGCAGCCGATGCAGTTGGCTTCATCGATAAACGCCACTTTGCGCACCGGCTCGGCCACGGCTTCGCCATCCAACGGCTGTGGTTCAACGTTGAGCAGCTCGGCCAGCTTCAGCATCACCTGCTCGCCACCGGGGGCACATTTGTTGATCATCTCGCCGTTGGCGACGGCTTCGGCATACGGGCGGCAGCCGGGATAGCCACATTGACCACACTGGCTCTGCGGCAGGATCTCATCCACCTGCTCGGCCACCGGATCTTCTTCCACTTCAAAACGGCGCGCGGCAAAACCCAGCAGCACGCCGAACAGCAGCCCTAATGCACTCAATGCGGCAATCGCTATCCACAACGCAGTCATTAGAATTTCACCAACCCGGTAAAGCCCATAAAGGCCAATGACATCAGCCCGGCGGTGATCAGCGCGATCGAAGAACCACGGAAGGGGGCTGGCACGTCTGCGACGGCCAGGCGTTCACGGATGGCAGCGAACAGCACCATCACCAGCGAGAAACCTGCGGCAGCGCTGAAGCCATATACCGCAGACTGCAGGAAGTTGTAGCCCAGATTGACGTTAAGCAGCGCAACGCCCAGCACGGCGCAGTTGGTGGTGATCAGCGGCAGAAAGATCCCCAGCAGGCGATACAGCGCCGGGCTGGTCTTGCGCACCACCATTTCGGTAAATTGCACCACAACGGCGATCACCAGGATGAAGGACAGCGTGCGCAGATACACCAGATCCAGCGGGATCAGGATAAAGCTGTTGATGAGCCAGGAACAGACAGAAGCCAGGGTCATCACGAAGGTGGTGGCCATGCCCATGCCGATGGCGCTTTCCAGTTTTTTGGAAACGCCCATAAATGGGCACAGGCCCAGAAACTTCACCAGGACAAAGTTATTCACCAGCACGGTGCCGACAAACAGAAGCAGGTATTCGGTCATTGCGATGCCTAAAAAAATAAAAGCCGCCTATTATCGGGAATTGGCGGCATAACGACAACCGATGAATCGCAGGGGTATAGCGCTTTTTTGTGTCTTTTGATGAAAATTTGCCCTGCGGAATGCTTAGCGTTCGGTAAATGTGCCTATTACGCGTTTGGAACGTTTGATATAAGGCACCAGCAAGGCGGCCATCAGCAGCGGCCACATAAGGCTGCGCACCGCCATCTCATCCGATACCGGAGAGAAAGCGAAGGCTTTGATCGCCAGCAGCACAGTGATCAGCAACCAGAGCAGAAACAGTTTCGGGAAGCGCCGCGAGCGTTGGCAGAACAGCCGCAGCAGATACAGGGTAAAGCACCACATCACCAGCGCGGTGAGCACCGAGAAATACCACTGCAGGGTAAATGCCTGGGCGTTGGTGATCAGATATTCGCGCGATTCCGGCATAAAGATCGCCATACCGTACAGCATCAACATCAGGCTGGCGCTGAGCAGGGTGACGATCAGATAGGCCATGGGGGCCAGCAGCCAACCGCCGATGCGGGAGTATTCAGCTTGAGT
Organism: Serratia sp. MMO-28; assembly: GCF_037199905.1. NCBI lineage: Bacteria > Pseudomonadati > Pseudomonadota > Gammaproteobacteria > Enterobacterales > Yersiniaceae > Serratia > Serratia sp. MMO-28. The sequence goes on along the minus strand of NZ_JBBCVB010000034.1, from coordinate 54,212 downwards.
CATAACGGTATCCTGAGTGACATGATTTAGCATGGTAAGCCGCATAGCTTAACGGGTAATGGCCGGTTCGTCATCAATGTCAATCAGATGGATTTACTCGTCATACTTCAAGTTGCCTGGGTGTTGGCTACGTCCGCTCGCACCAGTCACATAGTGGCCTATGCTCCTGGCGACTCTCGGACTTGCCGCCTACAGGCAACTCGAATTATTTAGAGTAAATGGGCGCAATAGGTTGCGCCCATGGAGAAAGTTACCGCTCAGCCCCATTGCTCCCGATCAGCTTCTGATACCAGAAGAAGCTCTTCTTGCGCTGGCGCGCCAGGCCTTTGTTGTGATCAACGTACACAAAGCCGTACTGCTTCTGGAAGCCATTGAGCCAGCTCAGCAAATCGATAAACGACCACGGATAATAGCCGCGCACGTCCGCGCCTTGGTTGATGGCATCTTCAATTGCCCCAATATGCTGGCGCAGATAGTCGATACGATCGTCATCCACCACTTCGCCATCGATAATCGGGTCTTTGGCACCCAGGCCGTTCTCGGTGATATACATAGGAATATCGCCGTAACGCGCCTTGATGTTCATGATGCCTTCGGTCAGGCCCTGCGGGTAAATTTCCCAGTCCCAATCGGTGTAAACCCCGTTCGGGTTACGCACGAACTTGAACAGCCCTTTGAAGCCGAACTCGTTACCCTGCTGATGGCCTTTGCCTTTCTCGCCAGAGGTGTTCATGGTCAGGTGCGATTCATGATGGTTGGCGGCGATGGTTTCGCGCTTATAGTAGTTCAGGCCGATAAAGTCGCAGATATTGTCACGTAGCAACTGTTCATCACCCGGGGCAAATTGCGGCACGCCCCACACTGCCTGCGCCTGCGCCAGCAGTTCCGCCGGGTATTCCCCTTTCAGCACCGGATCGTACAGCCAGTGGGTGAATATGCCCTCCGCCAACTGATAGGCGGCCAGATCTTCCGCAGACTGGCTGAGCGGAGTATGAGTCTGCAACACGTTGACGAAGCCGATCTTGCCATCAATGCCGCTGGTGCGGAATGCGGCGACTGCTTTGGCGTGCGCAACAAACACGTGGTGACAAGCCTGCAGCGCACGCGCCGGGTTTTTCACGCCCGGTGGGTGGCCGCCGGTGATGTAACCGAAGCCGATAAAGCACACGGTTTCATTGAAGGTTGACCAGAGTTTGACGCGATCGCCATAGCGCTGGTAGCACAGGCGCGCATATTCTTCGAAGGCTTCTGCGGTGCTGCGAGCTTCCCAGCCGCCCTCGTCCTGCAGCGCCTGCGGTAGATCCCAGTGGTACAGGGTGATCATCGGCTCGATGTTGTGCTCCAGCAGGGCATCGATCAGATCGCTGTAGAACTTCACCCCGGCTTCGTTAATGGTGCCACGGCCCTGCGGCAGCAGGCGCGGCCATGAGATGGAGAAACGGTAGCTCTGCATGCCCATCTCTGCCATCAGCGCCACGTCTTCACGGAAACGATGATAGTGATCGACGGCGACATCGCCATTGGTGCCTTGATAGGTGGTGCCGGGCAGATGGGAGAAGGTATCCCAGATGGAAGGGCCTTTACCGTCAACATCATGCGCACCTTCAACCTGATAGGCTGCGGTAGCCGCACCCCAGAGGAAATCTTTCGGGAAAGCAGACATAACTATTCTCTCTTTGTTAGGAAACAACAAACCAACATTGAGGATAGTTTATGTGGATCGGAAATGTGTTTGCAACCGGTTTCTGAAACCGGTTGCAGTTTTGTGGCAGGGTTAGCGGCGATTCAACTGATAGTAAACTTCATTCCAGCGGATCTCGTTCTTGAAGGCTGGCAGGGTGGTGGCGTGATCGATCAGCAGGAACTCGATATTATGCATCTCGGCATACAGGCGCAGGTCATCGGCATTGATCGCCTGCGAGAACACCGTATGGTGCGCACCGCCGCCGAGGATCCAGGCTTCAGCCGCCGTTGCCAGCGTTGGCTGCGCCCGCCAGATGGCGCGGGCCACCGGCAGTTTCGGCATCGGGTGAGGTTGCTCAATCGCATCGACCTGATTCACCAGCAGGCGGAAACGATCGCCCATGTCGATCAGGCTGGCATTCACCGCCGGGCCTGCCGGGGTAGAGAAAATCAACCGTGCTGGATCGGCTTTGCCACCGATGCCCAGGGGCTGAACATCCAGCAACGGCTTTTTCTCTTTGGCGATCGATGGGCATACTTCCAGCATATGTGAACCGACCACCAGATCGTTACCAGGCTGGAAGTTGTAGGTGTAATCCTCCATAAACGAGGTCCCACCGTGCAATCCGGCCCCCATCACTTTCAGGATGCGCAGCAGGGCGGCGGTTTTCCAGTCGCCCTCGGCACCAAAGCCGTAACCTTGCTGCATCAGGCGTTGCACCGCCAACCCCGGCAACTGTTTCATGCCGTGCAAGTTTTCAAAGTTGGTGGTAAACGCATGGAACTGGCCTTGTTCCAGGAAGCGTTTCATCCCCAGTTCGATACGGGCGGCGTCAAGCAGGTTCTCACGTTTCGCTCCGTTGGCTTTCACGGCATCGCTCAGCTCATAGCTGGCTTCGTACTCTTCGATCAGCGTATCGATTTCGCCTTTGTTCACTTCGTTAATCACGCTGACCAAATCACCGATGCCATAGGCGTTGACCGAATAACCAAACTGGATCTGCGCGCCGACTTTGTCGCCCTCGGTCACCGCCACTTCACGCATATTGTCGCCGAAACGCGCCACCTTCAATTGCTGGCTCTCCTGCTTGGCGGCGGCTACGCGCATCCACTGGGCGATACGCCGATGGGCGGCAGGATCCTGCCAATGCCCGGCAATCACGCTGTGCTGCTGGCGCATGCGTGCGCCAATAAATCCGAACTCACGGCCGCCGTGAGCGGTCTGGTTCAGGTTCATAAAGTCCATATCCATGCTGTTCCAGGGAATTTCAGCGTTGAACTGGGTGTGGAACTGCAACAGCGGTTTGTTGAGGATCGACAGCCCGGCAATCCACATTTTGGCCGGTGAGAAGGTGTGCAGCCAGGTGAGAATGCCGATGCAGCCCTGGTGATAGTTGGCATCGCGGCAGACGGCGGTGATCTCATCCGGGGTGGTAACAAGGGGTTTCAGCACCAGTTTCACCGGCAGGCCCGCTTCGCGATTCAGGCTGTTGACCACCTGTTCGGCGTTTTCTTTTACCTGCTGCAAGGTTTTTGGGCCATACAGATGCTGGCTGCCGATCACGAACCAGACTTCACGTTGTTTAAAGACGTCCATCAAAGACTCCTGATAATAGGGTTAAGTGTGTATTAATGCTGTGCGGCGTAGCGCGGCTCAGCGGCCTGGCACCACTGCTGATAGCGCTCATACAGTTGCTGATAACGTGCCGCACGCTGTGGGTCGGGCTGCATGGTGCGTTCAATGCTGCAGGCCATCTTCTGCTGTGCCTGTGGGACGCTGCAGAAATGTTTGGCGGCGACGGCGGCGAAGATCGCCGCGCCCAGCGCGCAGCACTGATCGGAGGCGACGATCTGCAACGGACGGTTCATTACGTCGGCACAAACCTGCATGATCACCGGCGATTTGCGCGCAATGCCGCCTAATGCCAGCACGTTGTCGACGGGGATATCCTGCTGTTCAAAACATTCCATGATGGCGCGCGCGCCAAACGCCGTGGCGGCGATAAAGCCACCAAACAGGGTCGGGGCATCGGTGCCGAGGTTCAGATCGGCAATCACCCCTTTGAGACGCTGGTTGGCATAGGGCGTGCGGCGGCCGTTGAACCAGTCCAGCACGATCGGCAAGTGGTCGAGAGACGGGTTTGCCGCCCAGGCGGTAGTCAGCGCTGACAGCATGCCGTTCTCGATCTGCTGCAGCTGCGCCTGCAACTGTGGCTGATCTTTGGCGGCTTCGCGCAACGGCCAGCTCAGCAGACGGCTGAACCAGGCATACATATCGCCAAAGGCGGATTGCCCTGCTTCCATGCCGATGGTGTGCGGCACCACGCTGCCGTCCACCTGGCCGCAGATCCCGCCAATGGCGCGCTCGCCCACTCGCTGACGATCGGCAATCAGAATGTCGCAGGTGGAGGTGCCAATCACTTTCACCAGCGTGTAAGGCTGGGCTCCGGCACCGACTGCCCCCATGTGGCAGTCAAAGGCGCCGCCGGAAAGCACCACGCTTTCAGATAGCCCCAGGCGCTGCGCCCACTCTTTGGTCAACGTGCCAACGGGCAGATCGGCGGTGTAAGAGTCGGTAAACAGCGGATAGGGCAGATCGTTCACCAGCAACGGATCCAGCGCGGCGAAAAAACCTTTTGGCGGCAAACCCCCCCAGTCTGGGTGCCACAGGGTTTTATGCCCCACGCTGCAACGGCCGCGCTTCAGTTGCTGTGGCGCGGTGGTGCCAGAAAGCAGGGCGGGCACCCAGTCGCACAGTTCCACCCAAGAGGCTGCGGCGTGACGGACGGCGGCGTCCTGGCGTGAAACGTGCAGGATCTTGGCCCAGAACCACTCAGAGGAATAAACACCGCCGATGTAACGTGAATAATCGGGGAAATCGCCGCTGCGGCACAGTTGGTTAATGGCATCGGCTTCTTCAATCGCGGTGTGATCTTTCCACAACACGAACATGGCGTTGGGGTTGCTGGCAAACTCCGGGCGCAACGCCAGCACATCGCCATTTTCATCGATCGGCGCGGGGGTGGAACCGGTGGAGTCGACGCCAATGCCGATCACCGCTTGCCGTTGCGCAGGATTCATGCGTTGCACCACGGCAACAATCGCTTGTTCCATGGCTTCGATATAGTCAAGCGGATGGTGGCGGAACTGGTTTTCTGCAGCGCAGCAGAATTCACCGCGTTGCCAGCGAGGGTAGTAGACCACCTCGGTATCCAGTTCATTGCCGTTATGACACTCGACAGCCAGTACCCGTACTGAATCGCTGCCGAAGTCCAGTCCCAGGGTGATCGCGCCTGCCGTCATGATGCTGACTCCTTAGTTGTTAGACAGTGGTTAACGATAGGAGCGTGGGCAGTGGGCAGGTGAGGAGTGGTTAGCTGGAAGTATGCACTTTTCTGCTTCCTGCAGTGATTTTGTGATGGCAGTCAAAAGTTATCGCTTGGCCAAATTTGCTAAATATATGGATCTATCTGCTGTTATTCCTGGATGTGATAGCGCTCTACATTTGAGTAACAAATACCCGTTAAAACTGATCCCGTCTTACTGTTGAGAGCGGAAGAGGGCGCGCAATAAGCGCCACGCCGTGATAAACACCCTAATGATAACGTTTTCACAGCAGGCCCGTTTCAAAGCTGCAGAAAACAATACAGCGGAGAGCATCATGCATAAATTCACTAAGGCACTGGCGGTAATCGGTTTGACGGCGGTTATGTCACATTCGGCTATCGCCGAGACCATGAAGCTGGGCTTTTTAGTCAAACAGCCAGAGGAACCCTGGTTCCAGACCGAATGGAAATTTGCCGATAAGGCCGGTAAAGATTTGGGTTTTGAGGTGATCAAAATCGCCGTACCGGACGGCGAAAAAACCCTGAACGCCATCGACAGCCTGGCGGCCAGCGGGGCGAAAGGCTTTGTAATTTGTACCCCCGATCCCAAACTCGGTTCGGCGATTGTTGCCAAGGCGCGCAGTTACGATCTGAAAGTGATTGCCGTTGACGATCAGTTCGTTACCGCCAAAGGCGCACCGATGGACACGGTACCTTTGGTGATGATGGCAGCGACCAAAATTGGTGAGCGCCAGGGCCAGGAACTGTGGAATGAGATGCACAAACGCGGCTGGAAAGTGGCCGAAACCGGCGTGATGGCGATCACCGCCGATGAGCTGGATACCGCCCGCCGCCGCACCGGGGGCTCCATGGCAGCGTTGAAAGCCGCGGGTTTCCCAGAAAAACAGATCTATAAAGTCCCTACCAAATCTAACGACATTCCAGGGGCATTCGATGCCGCCAACTCAATGTTGGTGCAGCACCCTGAAGTGAAAAACTGGCTGATCGTCGGCATGAACGACAACACCGTGCTGGGCGGCGTGCGCGCCACCGAAGGCCAGGGCTTCAAAGCGCCGAACGTGATCGGCATCGGCATCAACGGCGTTGACGCGGTGAGCGAACTCTCGAAAGCGCAGGCGACCGGTTTCTATGGATCTTTACTGCCAAGCCCGGACATCCACGGTTACAAGAGCATCCAGATGCTGCATGACTGGGTAGAAAAAGGCGTGGAACCGCAGAAATTCACCGAAGTGACCGACGTGGTGCTGATCACACGCGACAACTTTAAAACCGAACTGCAGAAAAAAGGCCTGATGTAATTGTTGTGCCGCCTGCGTTACGCGGGCGGCGTTGTGTCAACACCATGAGGAAAGCATTATGACCGCTGTAACGCCCTATCTGGCTTTCAAAGGCATCGGTAAAAGCTTCCCCGGCGTAAAAGCACTGGATGATATCAGCTTCAGCTGTCAGGCCGGGCAGATCCACGCGCTTATGGGGGAAAACGGTGCGGGCAAATCCACGCTGTTGAAGATCCTCAGCGGCAACTACGCTCCGAGCCAGGGTGAAATCATTCTCAATGGCCAGCCGGTACAGTTTGCCAATACCACCGAAGCCTTGAACGCCGGTGTGGCGATTATCTATCAGGAATTGCATCTGGTACCGGAAATGACGGTGGCCGAGAACATCTACCTTGGCCAACTGCCCACCAAGCTTGGGCTGGTGGATCGCAAACTGCTGCGCTACGAGGCCCGGCTACAGCTGGAGCATCTTGGGCTGGATATCGATCCGGATACGCCGCTGAAATACCTGTCGATCGGCCAGTGGCAGATGGTGGAGATCGCCAAGGCGCTGGCGCGCAACGCCAAAGTGATTGCCTTTGATGAGCCCACCAGTTCGCTGTCTGCCCGTGAGATTGAACAACTGTTCCGGGTGATCCGCGAACTGCGTGCCGAAGGACGGGTGATCCTGTACGTCTCGCACCGTATGGAGGAGATTTTTGCCCTCAGCGATGCGATCACCGTGTTTAAAGATGGCCGCTACGTGCGTACCTTCGACGATATGCAGCAGGTGAATAACGCTCAACTGGTGCAGGCCATGGTGGGGCGCGATCTCGGCGACGTTTATGGCTATCAGCCGCGTGAAATGGGCGCTGTGCGTCTGCAGTTGGATGGTTTCAAAGCCATGGGGGTAAAAACCCCGATCGATCTCAGCGTGCGTGCCGGGGAGATTGTCGGCCTGTTTGGCCTGGTGGGGGCCGGGCGTAGTGAACTGATGAAGGGGATTTTCGGTGCCACAGCGGTCAACGCTGGCCGTTTGCTGCTGGACGGGCGGCCGCTGACGATCCGCTCCCCAATCGATGCTATCCGTGCCGGGATCATGCTCTGCCCGGAAGATCGCAAGGTTGACGGCATCATTCCGGTGCACTCGGTACGTGACAATATCAACATCAGCGCGCGGCGCAAAAGTATCAAAGCCGGTTGCCTGATCAATAACGCCTGGGAAACCCGCAATGCCGATCACCACATTCGTGCGCTCAATATCAAAACGCCCAGTGCTGAACAGCTGATTATGAACCTTTCCGGCGGCAACCAGCAGAAGGCGATCCTGGGCCGTTGGCTGTCGGAGGAGATGAAGGTGATCCTGCTGGATGAACCGACGCGCGGTATTGACGTGGGGGCAAAGCATGAGATCTACCACGTGATCTATGAGTTGGCGCAGCAGGGTATTGCAGTGCTGTTCGCTTCCAGTGATTTACCTGAAGTACTGGGGCTGGCGGATCGCATCGTCGTGATGCGTGAAGGGGCCATTTCCGGTGAGCTAAGCCATGATGATGCCACTGAGGAACTGGCCCTCAGCCTGGCAATGCTGAACACCCCTAATATCGCTGCGGCGGTGGCCTGATTGTGAAGGAGAAAGAGATGTCGACCATGACAACCCATTCGGTAAAAAACCGCAGCGGCCAAGGGCTGGCGCGGATCTGGGACAGCTACGGCATGCTGGTGGTATTTGCCGTGCTGTTTATTGTCTGTGCGCTGTTTGTGCCAAACTTTGGCAGTTTTATCAATATGAAAGGCTTGGGCCTGGCGATCTCCATGTCCGGCATGGTGGCCTGCGGCATGCTGTTCTGCCTGGCCTCTGGCGACTTCGATCTGTCGGTAGCCTCGGTGATCGCCTGCGCGGGGGTTACCACTGCGGTGGTGATCAACATGACCGAAAGCCTGTGGATTGGCGTCACGGCAGGGCTATTGCTCGGCGTGCTCTCCGGGCTGATCAACGGTTTTGTGATCGCCCGGCTGAAAATCAACGCCCTGATCACCACGTTGGCCACCATGCAGATCTTCCGTGGGCTGGCTTATATCATCTCCGACGGCAAAGCGGTGGGGATCGAAGATGAGCGTTTCTTTGTTCTGGGGAACACCAACTGGCTGGGGTTGCCTGCGCCGATCTGGCTCACCGTGGTCTGCCTGATCCTGTTTGGCTTCCTGCTGAACAAAACCACCTTTGGCCGCAATACGCTGGCGATTGGCGGTAACGAAGAGGCGGCGCGCTTGGCCGGGGTGCCGGTGGTGCGCACCAAAATTATCATCTTTGTGCTTTCCGGGTTGGTGTCGGCGGTGGCGGGGATTGTTCTGGCTTCGCGCATGACCAGCGGCCAACCGATGACCTCGATCGGCTATGAGTTGATCGTGATTTCTGCCTGCGTGCTGGGTGGGGTATCGCTTAAAGGTGGGATCGGCAAGATTTCTTACGTGATCGCCGGGGTGCTGATCCTGGGAACGGTGGAAAATGCCATGAACCTGTTGAATATTTCGCCGTTCTCGCAGTACGTGGTGCGCGGCGTGATCCTGCTGGCGGCGGTGATTTTTGACCGCTACAAACAGAAAGCCAAACGCACGGTGTGAGGCACAGCGCAGTTTTGCTATCGGCCCGAGCGGCCTTCACTCTGGCTGATAAACTCGCTATAGCTTTACGGCACGCTCAATTCCCTCTCCCTTGGGGAGAGGGTTAGGGTGAGGGAATATAAGCATGATACTTTCGGAGGCCAGATGTACCATCGCATAGTTCAGGAACCTCAACCGAATCCGCTGTTGCCGGGTTACACTTTCAATGCCTATCTGGTCGCTGGGCTGACGCCGATCATGGCTGACGGGCCGCTGGATTTCTTTATCGATCGCCCCGGTGGGATGAAAGGTTATATCCTCAATCTAACCATCAAAGGCCAGGGTAAAGTGTTTGACGGTGAAGATACTTTTTACTGCAATCCTGGCGACCTGCTGCTGTTTCCGCCCAAGGCGGCGCACTACTATGGCCGCTCGCCAGAAAGCGACTGCTGGTATCACCGCTGGGTTTACTTCCGCCCGCGTGCCTACTGGGCCGACTGGCTGGAGTGGCACAGCAAAACCCATCAGGTGGGCCGCCTGACGTTGCCGAACAATAATCTGTTGCTGGAGTTTGATCGGCTGTTTGCCAATATCGAGCAGACTCAGCGCTCCGGCCGCCGCTTTGCCGAAGAGATGGGCATGAACCTGCTCGAACGCCTGCTGCTGCGGGCGATGGAAGAAGACCCTCTCAGCCCGCAGAGGATTATGGATCCACGGGTGATCGAAGCCTGCCAGTTTATTACCGGCAACCTGGCCGGTGAGTTGCGCATTGATGAAGTGGCACGCCACGTTTGCCTGTCGCCATCGCGCCTGGCGCACCTGTTCCGCGAGCAGGTGGGGATCAACATTCTGCGCTGGCGTGAAGATCAGCGGGTGATCCGCGCCAAACTGCTGTTGCAGACCACGCAGGAGTCGATCGCCACCATCGGTCGGGTGGTGGGATATGACGATCAGCTCTATTTCTCGCGGGTATTTCGCAAGCGGGTGGGCGTCAGCCCGAGCGATTTCCGCCGCCGTAGCCTGGAAATCAATTACCCGGCGAACGGCTTTGGCGATCGCGCTTTAGCAACGGCATCCCGTTAACGTTGAATTTACTGCTTGTGACTGCCCGCGCCATGGTGTCAAATCGCGTTAATCGATGTGTAGGCAAGAGAGGAACACCATGGCTGAGAAAATCCGCGTTGGGCTGGTCGGTTACGGCTACGCCAGTAAAACATTTCATGCACCTTTGCTTGTGGGAACGCCCGGCGTGGAGCTGGCCGCCGTCTCCAGCAGCGACGCCGCTAAGGTGCATGCCGACTGGCCGCTAATGACGGTGGTGAGCGATCCCCTGGCACTGTTTAGCGATCCGTCCATTGACCTGATTGTCATCCCGACCCCTAACGACACGCACTTCCCCTTGGCACAGCAGGCATTGGCCGCCGGTAAACATGTGGTGGTTGATAAACCCTTTACCGTGACGTTGTCACAAGCGCAGCAGTTGCAACAGCAGGCGGAACAGAGCGGCCTGCTGCTTTCGGTATTCCATAACCGCCGTTGGGACAGCGATTTTCTGACGCTGAAAGCGTTATTAAAAGAAGGCTCGCTCGGGGAAGTGGTGTATTTCGAATCTCATTTCGATCGCTTCCGCCCGGAAATACGTCAGCGTTGGCGTGAGCAAGCAGGCGCGGGCAGCGGTATCTGGTTCGACTTGGGGCCACATCTGATCGACCAGGCGTTGCAGTTGTTCGGCAAGCCGGAAACGCTGTTTGTCGATCTCGGTGAGATGCGCCCGGGTTCACAGTCAGTGGATTACTTCCATGCGGTGCTGAAATACAGCAAGCGCCGCGTGGTGCTACATAGCACGGTGCTGGCTCCTGCCGCATCCGCGCGCTATATCGTGCATGGTACGCAGGGCAGTTTCGTCAAGTTTGGTTTGGATCCGCAGGAAGATCGCCTGAAGGCCGGAGAGCGCTTGCCGCAGGAGGATTGGGGGTACGATATGCGCGACGGCTTGGTGACGTTGTCACGCAATGGTGCGTTAGTGGAACAACCCTTGTTGACCATTCCCGGTAACTATCCCGCCTATTACGCTGCGATCCGTGATGCGATCAACGGTGTCGGCCGCAACCCGGTACCGGCCAGCGAAGCCATCAGCGTGATGGAAATGATCGAGCTGGGCATCGAATCCGCCAAGCAGCAAAAAGCGCTGCCGGTCGCTTAACACCTATACCCAAAATAATTCGAGTTGCTTGTAGGCGGCAACGGAGTGACAAATCAGTCAAAGACTGATTTGAACAGCGCTTGCGCTGGCCCGTAGGGTGAGCCTCGAAGAGGCTCATAAGCCCCAGGCGCTTACTCAGGTAAGTGACTGGGGTGAACGACAAATCTGCCAGGAGCAGATTTGAACGCTGCTTGCAGCGGCCCCGAAGGGGCGAGGCCCACGGATGGGCCGAGTAACAAAGCCAACACCCAAGCAACTTGAAGTATGAAGGGTATAGACGATGGGTGCAGCAGGCTGTGCTGCGCCCGCAATAGAACCTGTGTTCAAGGAATCTCGCTGAAATGTCCTGGTTGCAACGTTTGCGTATCGACAAGTTTCTGCTGGTACTCGTGCTGGTGGTGCTTGTCGCTTCGATTTTCCCCTGCGAAGGGATATGGAAAACCTTTTTTGCCCGCCTGACCACTGCTGCAATCGCATTGCTGTTCTTTATGCACGGTGCCAAGCTTTCACGCGAGGCGATTATTGCCGGTATGAGCCATTGGAAGCTGCACCTGGTCGTGTTCCTTAGCACCTTTGCCCTGTTTCCATTGCTGGGGCTGGCAATGAATCTGCTGGTACCGAGCGTGATGACGCCAACCGTTTATCTGGGGTTCCTCTATTTATGCGCGCTGCCGGCGACGGTGCAATCGGCGATCGCCTTCACCTCTGCCGCGGGGGGCAATGTGGCGGCGGCGATTTGCAGCGCTTCGGCCTCCAGCATTCTCGGTGTGTTTCTTTCACCGTTGCTGGTCGGGGCGCTGATGCATACCCAGGGAGGTGATACCGATGTGCTGCACGCCATTGGGGCGATCATCCTGCAATTGATGGTGCCGTTTATTGTTGGTCACTTGGCCCGGCCATTGATCGGCAAATGGGTCGATCGCCACCGCAAACTGATTAATATTACCGACCGTTCATCAATATTGCTGGTGGTGTATACCGCGTTCAGTGCGGCGGTGGTAGAGGGGATCTGGCACACCATTGATGGCTGGTCGCTGTTGACGATCCTGGTGATGTCATTAGTGTTGCTGACGGTGGTGTTGATTATCAATACCTACGCCGCGCGTGGGTTGGGGTTCAATACCGCCGATGAGATCACCATTGTGTTTTGCGGTTCGAAAAAGAGCCTGGCCAACGGCATCCCGATGGCCAACGTGCTGTTCCCGGCCGCGGCCGTTGGGGCGATGGTGTTGCCTCTGATGATCTTTCACCAGGTGCAATTGATGGTGTGCGCGGTTCTGGCACAGCGCTATGCGCGTAAAATGGCGAAAGAGCAGGCAGTTGCCGTCGCGGCTAAATGAAAATGGGGAACGCAATGACTCAAGTGGTTGAAATCTTGCAATATCGGCTCAAGGCTGGCTCAGGTGAACGTTTTCATACCATTATGCAGGAACACAGTGTGCCATTGCATAATCAGGCGGGGTTGGTGGTATTGAAATATGGCCTCTCACTGCATGCGTCAGACGCCTATTATCTGATGCGTTTGTTTGATGGCGTCGATGAAATGGAACAGGTGTTGCATCATTTCTACCACAGCAGCGCCTGGCGCGCAGGCCCTCGCGCCGAGATTGTTGCGCTGATTGAAGAAAGCCACCGAGTGGTGCTGCCTTACAAGAATGGTACATTACCGTTGGTTGATTAGTGAGAAAGAGGTGGGTTCTCCACCTCTTGGCATCTCGCTCGTTAACCCTGAACCTTTTTACACAATGCCTGTTTTTCTGTTGCAGTCAGGAACGCCATTTTCAGGCCGTTTTCTTGTGCGGTGCTGATTTCTTGCGGCGTTAACCCGGCCTGTGGCGCAGCCACGCGGTACTCATGCTCAATCTCAATGCCCTGAACCGCCGGATCGTCGGTGTTGATGGAGGCTAGTATGCCGTGGCGCAGGAAGATCGCCAGGGGATGTTGAGCTAGCGAAGGCACCGTGCTGGTCTGGATATTCGAGGTCAGGCAGGATTCAATGCCAATAGCATGCTCGGCCAGGAAATCCATCAGCGCAGGATCCTGTACCGCTTTAACGCCGTGGCCGATACGTTCCGCACCCAATTCACGGATCGCCTGCCAGATGCTTTCCGGCCCGGCGGCTTCGCCCGCATGGATGGTAATACGCAGGCCTGCATCGCGGGCGCGCTTGAAATGGTTGAGGAACAGGCTGCCAGGGAAGCTTAACTCATCGCCAGCCAGATCCAGCGCCGTGACACCGTCACGGTGTGCCAGTAGTCCCTCTAACTCTTGCTGACAAACGTCTGCGCCAAAGGTGCGGCTCAGGATACCGATCAGGCGTACATCAATGCTGCGATCGCGGCAGCCGGAGTGGACACCGTCGATCACCGCTTCCACAACGCCAGCCACGGGCAGGCGGTGTTTTCGTGCCATGTAATAGGGCGAGAATCGCAACTCTGCATAGTGCAAGCCAGCATCGGCCGCATCTTCCACGTTTTCATACGCCACACGGCGGCAGGCATCCAGATCGCCCAGCACGGCTACGCCCCAATCTAGTTTTTGCAGAAAGCTCATCAGATCGGGTTCGGTATGGGTGATTTGTACATGCGGGCGCAACGCTGCCAACTCATCGGCGGGTAAGGTGAGATTAAATTGGCGGCCGAGATCGAGAATGGTTTGAGCACGAATGTTGCCATCAAGGTGGCGGTGGATATCGGTAAGCGGCAGTTTGGGATCAATCATGTTAGGCACTCGTTATGTTGTTATACCCGCCATGCTTTAAGTTGCTGGGGTGTTGGCTAGGTGTTTTGTCACCTGCAGGCAACTCGAATTATTTTGGGTATAGCGAGAAAGTGCGTATCAGTATAAAAACAAATGAGTGAAAATTACCATCAAGTTGCATAAAAAAGTGATTTAAATCACATTTATTCGGAGGGTAACAAAAAGCAGGAGCAAGGCCTAATGCTGGTTAGCCTTAGCTGACCAGCATCAGGCTCAAGGCCTGCGATTTTTATTTACTGATTTTCCAACACAAATTTCAGCCCGGCAATCAGCTTATCCATCCCGGCCTCTACCTTGCTGCGCGGGCAACCGACGTTCAAGCGCAGGAAACCGCGGCCTTCTTCGCCGTAGGTAAAGCCCGGCATGATGGCGACTTTTTCGCGCTCGATCAGCACCTGCTGCAACTGGCGATCGTCAATGCCCAGCGGGCGCAGATCGATCCACGCCAGATAGGTGGCCTGCGGTGGTTGCCAGTTCAACTGCGGGAAGGCCTGATTGAGCCGCTCGGCCACGTAGGCCAGGTTAGCTTGCAGATAACCGCGCAACGCATCCAGCCAGGGCTCACCATGGCGATAGGCTGCGATGTGGGCCGCGACGGCTAACACCGCCGGAGAAGAGAGCCCATCGCGGTTTTTCAACGCCAAGGTGTAGCTTTCACGCGAGCTATCGTCGCTGATAAAGCCGTAAGCGCCGGTCAGCGCCGGAATGTTGAACGTCTTGGAACCGGAGGTCAGCAATGCCCATGGTGACCTGGCCACCTGGCTCCATGGCGTGTGGCGCTGTGCGCCCCAGGTCATGTCCATATGGATTTCGTCGCTGATCACCTTCACATCGTGGCGTTCGCACAGTTCCGCCATCTGCTCGAGCTCCTGCTGGCTCCACACTTTGCCCGTCGGGTTCTGCGGGCTGCATAGCAACAGGATCTTGGTCTGCGGGCGGGCCAGCAAGGCTTCCAGATGTGCCATATCACACAGCCAGTCGTTATCGACTTTCTGCAGCGGGCATGGCAGCACCTGGCGCTGATTGCCGAGGATCACTTTATAAAACGCATCGTAGGCCGGGGTGTGGGTAACGACGAACTCGCCCGGTGCTGACCAGAGGCGAATCAACTGCGCCACCATGTAAATCACCGAAGGCCCATAAACCGCCATTGAGGTATTGATAGGGGCATTAAAACGTTGCAGATACCAGTGCCGCAGCGCACCGAGAAAATCCTCGTGCTGCCAACGGCTATAGCCCAGCACGCCGTGCTGCAGGCGTTGTTGCAGGGCGTCGAGAATGCAGGGGGCAGTAGCGAAATCCATATCAGAGATGGTGAAAGGCAGCAGGTCGGCCGAACCGAACCGGTCAGCAATGTAATCCCATTGGGTACACCAGGTACCGTGACGATCGACCGGGGTGGAAAAATCAAACATATGTAGCTCCGGATTGGGGCGCAGCATAGGCTGCGCCCGGAGAGGGATTTATGCTGTGGCTATCAGTGAGTCTAATTCATCTTTCACCGATTGTACCTGCGGGCCAATCACCACCTGCAGATTATGTTCATTGAGATGAACCACACCGATGGCACGGTTGGCTTTCAGCGCGGCATCATCCACTTTGCTCATATCGTTCACTGACATGCGCAGGCGGGTGATGCAGTTATCCAGTGACACGATATTCTCTTTGCCGCCCAGTGCGGCCAGGATCGCTGGAACGTTATAGCCGGATTTACCGACGACACCGACAGGGGCGCTCTGGGTAGCGGTGGTTTCAGCCTCACGGCCCGGCGTTTTAATGTTAAAGCGCTGGATAGAGAAACGGAAAATGCTGTAGTAGATCGCGAACCAGATAGCGGCCACGACCGGCACCCAGTACCACTTGGTCGCAGTGCCGTGCAGGATACCGAACACCACGAAATCAATAATGTTACCGTCGGTATTACCGATGGTGACGCCCAGCAGGGCCATGACGGTGAAGCCCAGGCCGGTGAGCACCGCGTGGATCAGATACAGGAATGGGGCAACGAACAGGAACAGGAACTCGATCGGCTCAGTCGTGCCGCCCACTACACAGGCGACGACGCCGGAAATCAGCAGGCCTTTAATTTTATGACGGTTTTCCGGTTTGGCACAGTGATACATTGCCAATGCGGCACCCGGCAGGCCACCGAGGAAGGCTGGCATTTTACCCTGCGACAGGAAGCGGGTAGCGCTTTCAGCAAAGCCTTTGGTGGTTGGGCAAGAGAGCTGCGCCTGGAAGATGGTCAATGCACCGCTGACTTCACGGCCACAGACATCCAGCGTACCGCCCGCTTCGGTAAAGCGGATCAGCGCGACCAGAATGTGGTGCAAACCGAACGGCAGCAGCAGACGCTCGCCGGTACCGAAAATCATCGGCCCAAAGATGCCAGCGCCGTTGATCATCCGGCCCAGGCCGTTGATACCGGCAGCAAACCACGGCCAGATCAGTGGGATCAGCAAGCCACACAGGCCCAGCACTACGGTGGTGACGATCGGCACAAAGCGGGTGCCACCGAAGAACGCCAGCGCATCCGGCAGGCGGATGGTGTTGTAACGCTCATGCAGCAGATAAACGATGATACCGACGATCACCGCGCCAAGGATCCCGGTGTCGATCGACTGGATCCCCAGGATGTTCTGGATATTATTGGCCTTCAGCACCAGCGGATCGCTGGAAGGCAGGATGCCCGCGGTGGTCAGGTAGAAGTTGGTGGCCAGATTCAGCACCGCAAAGCCGACAAAACCAGAGAACGCGGCCACGCCTTTGTTCTCGCGCGCCATACCTAACGGGATGGCAATGGCGAACATCACCGGCAGGAAGCTGAAGGCAAACGAACCGATCTTGCTCATCCAGGTGAAGACTAACTGGAGTACCGGATGACCGATAAACGGCAGCAGGGTGATGACGTCACGGCTGCTTAATGAACTGCCGATCCCCAGCATAATGCCGCAGAACGAAAGTAGCGCGACGGGCAGCATAAATGTCTTGCCCAGGCTTTGGAAAAACTCCCAAAGCGTGATTTTTTGTTTTTTGGACGCTGGCATAACCGACGACTCCTGGCGAAAAAGCATGCAATGTTGTGTATACCCGATTTAGGTAAAAATAAGATAAAACGTTTTACCTAGCAAAAATGCGCCGCCAGTCACAATTATGCACCAGGCTTTGCGGTGACAATAATAAGACCAGTAAAACGTTTTACCGCAGAAAGAGATTCGGTATACCCTTTATTGCCAGATAACTGTTTTGCAGAGGCTATGACTATCAAAAAGATCACCATCACCGATGTTGCGCAATTGGCCGGGGTATCCGTGACCACGGTATCTTTGGTGCTGAGCGGCAAGGGGCGTATTTCCCCGGCGACCATGGCCCGGGTGAATCAGGCGATCGAGCAGCTTGGCTATGTGCGTAACCGCCAGGCGGCGACGCTGCGCGGGGGCGAATCGGGAGTGATTGGGCTGATCCTGCGCGATATCTGTGAGCCGTTTTATGCCGAAATGACCGCCGGGCTGAGTGAAGTGCTGGAAGCCAATGGCAAAGTGCTGTTCCTGACGCAAAGTGGGCGTGAAGGGAAAGGGCTGATGCGCTGTTTCGACACTCTGTTGGCACAGGGTGTCGACGGGATGGTGCTGGCAGGCGGCGTTCGCTCCGTCAGCGGCCTGAAAGAGAAAGCCGAAGAGCAGGGCGTGCCGTTGGTGTGCGCGGCGCGTTCCAACGGCTTGGAAGGTGTTGACGTGGTGCGGCCAGACAATATGCAGGCGGCGAAGATGGCTACCGAATTTCTGATCAAACGGGGCCACAGCCAGATCGCCTATCTTGGCGGGCAAAGCGACTCGCTGACGCGCGCCGAGCGCTTGGGGGGATTTTGCGCCACGCTGGTGCAGTACGGCCTGCCGTTCCGTTCTGAATGGATCGTCGAGTGCGACTGTCATCAGCGGGCGGCGGCAGAAGCGGCAGAAAATCTGCTGCGCCAGTACCCTAATATCAGTGCGCTGGTGTGCCACAAGGCGTCGGTGGCTTTGGGTGCCTATTTCGGCATTGTGCGCAGCGGCCGCAGCATTGGTTCGGAAGGGATGGACAGTTTCTATGGCCAACAGGTGGCGCTGATCGGTTTTGGCGATGTGCCGGAAGCCGAACTGACCGAGCCGCCGCTCACGTTTATCTCCAGTTCTGCGCGCGAAGTTGGGCGCAGCGCGGCGTCTCGGCTGTTACAGCGCATCACCGATGGTGATTTGTCGCCGCAGAATGTGATCCTGCCGCCCACGCTGATCAAACGCGGATCGGCGTGACGTGCCGTGTACGTTTTTCGCGCATAAAGTCAATTCAATAAAGAACCATAACTTGAGCGGTATATTCTCCACCTGCCGCCCAGCGTTGATTGTAGAGGCCACGCGCGCAGCCCCATACGTCAGTCTTTACTGCTCCAGAGTAGATTGATCGGGTGTGATAGCGGTACGATAAACCAGAGATCGCGCATTATTCAAAGCAGTAATAAGGTTATCAACATCTGCCGTCACAGAGCGGAAACTCGTTATACAGGTGCGAAAAACCTTGTTTTTGGCAAATACCGTTGAAGATAACCAGACTTTGTTGGCTGTCAGTACCTGTTCAAGAATCAGGTCAACATCACCGTTCAACACATCACGGAAGCATATCACTGGCAGCGTAGTGACATTCACCACAACCCAGTCGTTCTGTTCTAATGCCATTTTCAAATAGTCCCCCAGTTCGACCTGATAGTCGATCATCTTGCTGAAGCCTTTTCGTCCGAGGATCGCCAATGGTAAAAACAAGCGTAACCCATTGAAGCGCCGGGACCATTGAACGGAGTTTAGATAGGGATACTTGAAATTTGCGCCGTGGATGAGATTATTGCGCTCAACGGCATTAAGAACTTGAGGAATATACGGTGTACGGCCTGTCGCGATAACTAAATTGTCGCAGGTGATGATTTTCCCCGTGTTGGTGGTGAGTTTGAATCGTGCTGAACCTTCGAATAACGGTAATAGCCTGACCGTCGTTACGGCTGTTGAATATTCTACGGCTCCATCGAAATGCCCTGCGGCCCATTTGATATAATCACGATATTCGTAGCGATAGGGAAATTGCAGGCCAAAATTAAAATGTTCAAACAAGCAAATTTAAGTAAGTAATGTCAGGATTATGTTTGCGAGCAATGTAGACCGTAGCACTAATATTTTTTATCGTATAATCATTTAAACTAAACTTATCATTTAGTTTTTCTGAAGTTAACATGAAGAGGTCATATCTTTTGGGTACGCTTGCGGCTGTGCATAATCATTTTCTACTTCAATGCTCTAAATAAGAGTGTCTGGTAGTTGGTGAATGAGGGGATGGTCAAAAATATAAATTGATAAATCACCACCGAATTTTATGGTTTAGTATTGACGTATTAAATACTGAATATGAGCTACGGCAACGTATTTTGCGCTTCTTCCATAACCCAATCCACAAACGCTTTCACTTCTGGTCGCTGCATTGCATCCTGTTTGGTCACCACATAATAAGCGAAGCGCGCGGGCCAAGGTTTGTTCAGCACTTGAACCAAACGCCCAGCGGCGATTTCTGTCTGCGCATATTCCAATGGTACCAAGGCTAACCCCTGGCCCGCTTCCGCCGCACGAATAAGCAGAAAATCATCTTCAAAAGCTGTCCCTCGTTCAGCTCGTTGATCTTTGGCAACGTCATGCGCTGCAAGCCATAAAGGCCAATCGGCACGGTCAGAATCATGCAGCAGTGGATAGTTCAGGCAGTCCCTTGGTTCCTTAAGCTCAGCGCTCTCAGTGACAAGGCCAGGGCAAGCAACAGGGATTAATACCGGTGCCATCAGGCGCATAATGTTAAGCCCAGGATAAATACCCAAACCATGTCGCAACGCGACATCAACTCGCCCTCGATGCATATCTACCGTGGTTGATGTGGCTTCAATTCTCACTTCGATGTTCGGATAGCGTTGGGTGAAACGGCCCAGGCGGGGCACCAGCCAGGATGCGGCGAATGTGGCTACCATACTGACAGTTAACGTCTGCCGCACTTTGATTTCACCCAGAGTTTGCGCGGCCTTTTCGATTTGCTCGAACGCCAAGAGTAGCGAAGGGTAAACGCTAGCTCCAGCTTCGGCCAGGCGCAGCCCTTGTCGTTCACGTGTAAATAGTGTTACTCCGACCCGATCTTCCAACAGTCGTATTTGCTGGCTGACTGCCCCAGAAGTAACGTTCAGTGCACTTGCTGCCGCTTTGATGCTGCCTAAGCGCCCAACTTCGACAAAAGCTCGCAAAGCCAATAATGGAAGTGATGAGGCCATGATATTTAGTTTTCCTAAAGGCTATATAAAGAAACAATCATTTCCAATAACCAAGCTGGAAGGGGATCATGCATCACTTTTAGATTAATTGCATTAATTTAGGAAATCTATGTTTACTTCAAATGTTCGTATGAACAGTTCGCAGTTGCGGCTTTGTTTAATCTTGCTCTGCACTACTCAATTTGTCGCACTGCTCGATTTCTCTATTACCATGATCCCTTTACCGCAGATCCAGGAAAGCCTGGGCTTCACTCCTGGCGCATTGCAGTGGGTCATTAACGCCTATGGTGTGGTCATTGCAGGATTTCTGCTACTGGGGGGCGTGCTGCCGATATGTTTGGCCGTCGTCGCGTATTCCTGCTCGGTCTAGCGATCTTCACCCTCGGCTCATTACTCGGTGGTTTCTCTCAGAGCCCTGCGATGCTCATCATCACCCGCGCTGTGCAGGGCTTCGGCGCGGCGTTGTTTTCACCGGCCGCCTTCTCCTTGTTACTGGCAGTGTTCCCCGAACAAAAACAGCGTAATCGTGCACTCGGTGCCTGGACGGCCGTTGCTGCTAGCGGATTCGTTGCAGGTCTGATCCTGGGGGGGATCATCACCGATCTACTGGGATGGCGCTGGGTTCTATGGATCAACGTGCCGGTTGGCGTATTCGTCATCGCGTTGACCGGACTTCTGCCTGAGGGACGGCCCGATAGTGAAAGCGCAGTGAAAAGTCTGGACATATGGGGGGCTATTTTAGTTGCCGCAGGGGCAGCAACGCTGGTTTTCGCCTTTGCTAATAGCGAGCATGTTGGCTTAACTTCTCTCACCACATTGGGTTTGATTGTTTTGTCGCTGATGCTGCTGGCTTTGTTCGTTTGGGTGGAGAGCCAGGTTGAATCACCCTTGATGCCTATCCCCATCTTTTGGCGACGCCTGACGGGCGGAGCGAATCTGGTGTCACTGCTGGCGAATACCGCTTTGGGGCCGACCTTTGTCGTTGTGGCACTTTATATGCAAGAGATCCTGGGTTTCACCGCTACGCAGGCAGGGTTGGGATTACTGCCGATGGCTGCCGCTTTTACGCTGTCCAGCGCCTGGGCTGGCCCAGCCCTGATCGCCAAGGTGGATACCAAACCGGTCATCTTGGGGGGGATGGTGTTGTTCATCGCGGGGCTTGCCCTGTTAGGGCTCTCTCTGGCGGCTGATGCCTCATGGGCGGCGTCTATCCTGCCTGGAACCCTGTTAGCGGGCATCGGCTACGGTATCGCTTTCCCGGCGTTGACGGTGGCCGGTATTGAAGGGGTGGATGCCGTCGATCACGGGTTGGCTGGCGGCATGCTCACTACGACGCAGGAAATCGGTTCCGCTGTCGGGTTGGCGATCGGTGTCGCCATCAGTATTGCAGCGCTGGCTGGTGGAGACAGTGCTGCACAGGGTTTTAGCTACGCCATTCTGGTTTCAGCGGGCATGGTAGTGATGGGGTTAGTATGCGCGGCGCTGATCCTGCCGGGTAAAACGACAACGTTGGGGACGGTACAATGATCCAGCTCTATACCGATAGCTCACCCAACGGCTTCAAGGCCACGATTGCCTTGGAAGAGTTAGGCCTGCCCTATACCTTACGGCATGTCCGTATCGAGGAGGGAGATAACCGCAAGCCTGAGTTTCTGCACCTTAATCCCCACGGCCGTATCCCCGTTTTAGTGGATGACGATACCGGGATCACGCTGTTCGAATCTGCTGCAATCCTACTCTACCTGGCTGAAAAAACAGGCCAATTACTCTCTTCGACGCCAAAAGTCCGTTGGGAAACGCTTCAATGGTTGATATTTCATGCGTCGAGCGTCGGGCCATTAATAGGCCAGCGAGTGTATTTTGAGATATTCGCTGCCTCTAAGATCCCTGAAGCCATTGCTCATTATCGTCGGTTGACCGATGAAGCCTTTACCACACTGGACAACCATCTGGCCACACGCGCTTACATGGCCGGCGATGATTACTCCATTGCCGACATCGCACATTTTGGTTGGACTCACATCATGCGGATTATCGATTTTGATTTCAGTACATATCGACACCTGAGTACCTGGCACGAACGAGTAGCGGCGAGGCCTGCGGTACAGAGAGGTATCGCTTTACCTGCCCTCGCAACGGGCGCATGAACTTGGCTTTTCAAGGAGTAAGCAATGAGCCATTCTGCACAATACGCATCTGGAGAGTCGTTTCAGGCTTTCACCACCCATCCAGGTTATCGTCGCATGTTCGCGCCCAGTGCGCTTACGATAGGTATCTTTCTGCCATTGCGGTTCTATGAGGGGGATATGCACGTGCTGGCCGGGCAGGCGGAATGGGTAACAGACATTGATCGCTATGGTTTTGCCGCCGTGTGGGTGCGGGATATTCCGCTGTTTGACCCTACGTTCGGTGATGCTGGGCAACTGTTTGATCCCTTCACCTACCTGGCGTTTCTCGCTGCACGGACGAAGGTCATTGCGCTGGCAACGGGGAGCGCGATTTTTTCCCTACGCCACCCCATCGACTTGGCCAAAGCCGCCACCACTATTGATCAACTGTCGGGGGGGGCGACTGGTGTTAGGGATTGCGTCAGGTGATCGACCTATTGAGTTCCCAGCATATGGTTTAGAACATAGTGAACGTGGTGAACGGTTCTCTCAAAGCGTGGAATATTTCCGCCAACTCATTCGTTCGGGTAGCCAAGCTATTGTGTCTCCCTTAGGCAAGGTTGCGGGAGCTGAGTTACTGCCTAAACCGGTCACGGGTAACCTTCCTCTTATTGTGACCAGTTCATCAGGGCAGTCGTTGAGATGGATCGGTGAGCATGCAGATGGTTGGTTAACTTATCCCGAGGCAACACACACCCGTCAGGGGCCACAACGCTTGGCGGAAAAGATTCGCGCTTGGCGCCAGTTAATCCCGGACGGGGGATTTCGGCCCCATATGACTAATGAGTGGATTGATCTGGTGGAAAACCCTGACTACCCGCGCACACCGTTGCGTGGC
Organism: Serratia sp. MMO-28; assembly: GCF_037199905.1. NCBI lineage: Bacteria > Pseudomonadati > Pseudomonadota > Gammaproteobacteria > Enterobacterales > Yersiniaceae > Serratia > Serratia sp. MMO-28. Next base: position 31,028 of record NZ_JBBCVB010000034.1, on the reverse strand, counting down.
GGTTATGTGCTACAGACCGGGCGTAAGGGATTAATTGATTTGCTGGGTGAATGGAAAGACGCGGGTGTTAACCATGCTGCCCTGGGGATCCAATTTTCACAACGGCCTACCCGTGAGGTCATACAGGAGTTGGCTGAAGAGGTGTTGCCGCACTTTCCTTCCCATGAAGGGCCAATACCTCAGGATATTTTATGGTGAGCTTATTGCCAGGTAGCCACTCGCCAAAATCAGTAAACCATTATCAACCTGAAGCTCAAACTGATACACCAGAGGCCAAATACTGTTAGCCCCTGGCGTTAACTTTTACTGCCCTAACGTTGGTTGATCCGGAACTGGTGCGCTCTCTTCCTCTGCCGGGCCACCCATCATGCTGAACAGGCCAACAAAATCCTGCAGCGACATCTTGTTGCCGTTCAGTTCAACCTGATTGTCGGCATACAGGAATTTGCTGCCAATCACCTCATCCTTCAGCGTGGTCAGTTTGAACATCTGGCCCATCGCTGCCAGGCCTTGTATTTGCTGCTGCGCCATCTTTTGTGCTTCTTCGGCGCTATAGCCTTGCAGTTTAGCCGCTTGTGCCGTGGTTTCGGTCGCCATCGCCACCGGGATGGTCAGCGCTGCTTCCAGTTTCTTCACGGAACGGGCGAGCAACTGATCCGGGGTTTCGGTAGTGGCGCCATCCGGCGTTGGATCGGCCAAATTCAGATTCAGGGTAAAGGTGCTTTCGCCTTTGCTGTTTTTCCAGCTTAGCGGTGCGATGCTGATGGTTGGGTTACCTTTCAGCAACAGCGGCAGGTTCTTGATCAACATTTCAGAAGTTTGCTGCTGATAAGCCTGTGGATCCAACGCTTCGGACTGCTGAAGCAGGGCCATGGCTTCTTGGTTGTAGCGGGTGGCGAACTCTTTCAGCCATTTGCCATCCAGATTATCAATTTTCAGCAACAGCTTGCCTGAGCCAAAATCGCTACCCTGAATTTTTACGGCATCCAGCGTGTAATCGAATTGACCATTCAGCTTGGTGTCTTTCTCACCAAATTGACTGGCGAGGTTTAACCCTTCCATTGCCACCACTTCTTTACCATCAACGGCCACTTTCAGCTGTTTCAGCCCCAGCTTCTGGTCACCCAGGCTGAGATCGAACTGGCCTTTGTGGGTGTTGCTTTTGAGCGTCAGGCCCTGCAGGGTGACTTGCTCGATCAGGCCAGACTGGCCTGGGCCGCTGATCACGGTGCTGTCGCTGTTACCCTCCAGCACAATGGTTTTTAGATCGCTGCCAACGTCGGCGTTGATGGTTGCCCCACTGAATTTCAGCGTGGACTTGTCCTTTTGAAACTCTACCGGGATCACGTCGATTGCCGAAGACGTATCGCCACTGTAAGCAATGCGCGAGTCAGCGGTGAACAGGGACTTGCCTTTGGTGATCTCAAACAGCGGTTTGACCGGTGGCGTGTTTTCCAGCTCGGTATGGATAGATGCCAGGCTCGGGATCAGGTTGAATCTTTTCAGTTGGGCAAGCGGGAACGGACCATGGTCGACGGTTTCAAACAAAGCCAACTCTTCACCGGCTTTCAGCAGTGCGCCATTATTCTTGGTGTTACCGTCGGAGCGCAGTACATAGCGCACATGGCTGCTGAAAATCCCGCGCTGATAATTTTCATAGCTCAGTTTCACCCCAGCATTGGGCAGGTAAGCTGTCAACTGGCTGTTGGCATTGTCCACCATTTCGCCCATCCGTTGCTCGATCAACTTGCCTGTGTACCAGGAGGCACCGGTCCATGCCGCGCCAAGAACCACAATGACGCTGACAGCCACTAACGATTTTTTCATAGTTCTCTTCATCCTTTCAAAGCCATCTATTCCAGATGATAGATGGATGGGCAAATTGGACCTGCAAAAAACGCCCGCAGGCGTTTAATTGTGGAGGTAAGTGACTCATGTTAGCAACTTATTTGCTTAATTTTACCGCCGATTAAGACAAGGTATTATAAACGCGGGCGATACGGCCAACGCCGGTAACCTGTACCGGTGACTCAGCGGCCGCGATAAAGCAGGACTCACCCGGCTTTAACACCACCCGTTGATCCTGCTTTTGCAGGATCGCTTCTCCTGCCACACAAAACACGATGGCTGCGCTGTTTTGCGCCAGTGGCTGCGCGGAGGCGGAAAGATCGTGCAAAGAAAAAGCAAAATCCTCGACCGGGATCGGGAAAAACAGCTCATCGCCGCGCTTCTCTGGCTGAGTTAGCAAGCCAGACGCCGGTTGTGGGCGGAATTGCAGGTTGGCCAGCAGTTCGGGGATATCGATGAACTTTGGCGTCAGCCCCGCGCGCAGCACGTTGTCCGAGTTGGCCATCACCTCCAGTGCCACACCGTGCAGGTAGGCATGCGGGGTTTCAGCGTACAGGAACATAGCTTCGCCCGGTGCCAGCTTGACGACATTCAGCAGCAGCGGTGAGAACAGGCCGCTGTCGTCCGGGTAGAAGCGGGCGATAAAACGCAGGGTATCCCAAGGCTCGCCCTGCTGGCTGTTCAGGGCTGCCTTTAGCACGCCCAAGGCTTTGGTTTTCTGCTCACCGTGCATACCCAGCAGGCTGGCAAACAGCGTCGCTAAGTGAGCGGTATCCGGCTGTTGCAGGAAAGTGGCGATGTCGTGATGTGCGCCCGCGAGCGGCTGCAGCAGGGAAACGATGTCGGCAAGCTCACGAAAGCCGTTCATGGCGAGGAATGGCGTCAGAGCAAATACCAATTCGGGTTTATGGTTGGGATCTTTGTAGTTGCGTTCTGCGGCATCGAGCGCAATACCGGCCGCATTCTCTTTGGCAAAACCGGCTTCTGCGGCGCTCTTGCTCGGGTGAACCTGAATAGAAAGCGGCTGATCGGCACACAGCACCTTAAACAGGAATGGCAACTCACCAAAGCGCTCTGCCACCTGAGCACCCAACTGCTCCGGCTGGTTTTCATCAATCACATCGCGCAATGAACGCAGAGCACCCTTGGCGTCGGTGACTTGCGAACTGCTTTTCGGGTGCGCGCCCATCCACAGTTCTGCCATCGGCTTGCCGTCTGGATTGGCGATACCATAGAGCTGGGTTAACGCATCAAGGCTACCCCAGGCGTAATTCTGTATCGCATTGGTCATTTTTTGCATGATTACTACCTGCTTTTTAAAGGAAATTGCGCTAAGTAAACAATGTGCCCCCTGAGCATGCAAGCAAAGATCGCTAAAAATGCCCTCTAGCCGGGCAGTTAATGCGAATAATTATTATCTCGCTATACTGAGGGGACCTGATAAGCACTGTGCTAAGGAGATCGTAATGGCAGGCGTTCGTATTGAAAAAGACTCGATGGGGCCGATCGACGTCCCGGCCGACCAACTCTGGGGAGCGCAAACCCAGCGCTCGCTGGAACACTTCCGCATCTCTTCAGAGAAAATGCCTCCGGCGCTGATCCATGCGTTAGCCATGACCAAGCGCGCCGCAGCCAGCGTCAATATGGATTTAGGGTTGCTGCCGGCCGAGCGGGGTAACGCCATTATCCAGGCGGCCGATGAGGTACTGGCCGATCGGCATGCTAACGAATTCCCGTTGTCTGTCTGGCAAACCGGTTCCGGCACCCAGAGCAACATGAATATCAACGAAGTGCTGGCCAACCGTGCCAGTGAGTTGTTGGGCGGAGAACGCGGCGAAGGGCGCCGGGTTCACCCCAATGACGATGTGAATAAAAGCCAGAGCTCAAACGACGTTTTCCCCACGGCCATGCACGTGGCGGCGGTGATCGCCGTGCGTGAACACCTGCTCCCTGAACTGAAGGTGTTGCACCAGACCTTGAGCAGCAAAGCGGCGGCTTTTCACGATATCGTCAAAATCGGCCGAACCCATTTGCAGGATGCCACTCCGCTGACGCTGGGGCAGGAGATCTCTGGCTGGGCGGCGATGCTGGAACACAATCTCAAGCATATCGAAGACAGCATCCCGCATCTTTGTGAGCTAGCGCTGGGGGGCACGGCGGTGGGGACCGGGCTGAACACCCATCCTGAATATGCAGTACGGGTCGCTAAGGCCTTGGCAGATCTGACCGGGCAGCCCTTTGTTACCGCCCCCAACAAGTTTGAAGCCTTGGCAACCTGTGATGCATTGGTGCATAGCCATGGTGCGTTGAAAGGGCTGGCGGCATCGCTGATGAAGATCGCCAACGATGTGCGCTGGCTGGCATCTGGCCCGCGCTGCGGAATTGGTGAGATCGCCATTCCAGAAAACGAACCAGGCAGCTCGATTATGCCGGGCAAAGTCAACCCGACGCAGTGTGAGGCGATGACCATGCTGTGCGCACAGGTGTTGGGTAATGATGTGGCGGTGAATATCGGTGGTGCCTCCGGCAACTTCGAACTGAACGTGTTCCGCCCGCTGGTGATCCACAATTATCTGCAATCTGTCCGTCTGCTGGCAGACGGCATGAAGGGTTTCAACGAGCACTGCGCGGTGGGGATCGAACCGAATCGTGACCGTATCAGCCAGTTGCTGAATGAGTCGCTAATGCTGGTGACCGCGCTGAACCCTCACATCGGCTACGACAAAGCGGCAGAGATCGCCAAAAATGCCCACAAACAGGGGCTGACGCTGAAAGCCTCCGCGTTAACGCTGGGGTATCTCACCGAGCAGCAGTTTGATCAATGGGTGCGGCCAGAAGAGATGGTGGGGAGTATGAAGAAATAGTCTGCCTCACTATTTCAGGCGTAGTATGGGTTTGGTGTTTTCTTCACAGCCGTGATGTACAAAGTGGAAGGGAGTGTTCCTTGTTGTCCGGCTGATTTTTGTTACCCTTGGCCACATCTTTTAACCCCTACCATGGGAAGCAAACATGTCCCGAACCCAACGCCTGCTTGATTTGATGCAAATCCTGCGCCGCCATCGCTATCCACTGGCGGGCCATGCTCTGGCCGAAGAACTGGGGATCAGCATGCGCACCCTGTATCGCGATATCGCCACCTTGCAGCAGCAGGGGGCGGATATTGCCGGTGAAGCGGGGGTGGGTTACATCTTGCGGCCAGGGTTTACGCTGCCGCCGCTGATGTTCTCACAGCAAGAGACGGAAGCACTGGTGCTGGGTATGCGTTGGGTGGAGCGCCGGGGCGACAGCCAGTTGGCAAAAGCTGCGACCAATGCGCTGGCGAAGATTGCCGCGGTCTTACCCAATGAACTGCGGGAGGAGCTTGATGCCAGCACCTTGCTGATCGGCCCTGTGGATGCCGTCAGGGTCGCGGATGAAACCCGAGTGTTGATCCGTGAAGTGATCCGTCTTGAACGCAAAATTAGCGTGGAATATCAGGATCAGACGGGCAATGTCAGCGAACGCATTTTATGGCCGTTTGCCATAGGCTACTTTGAGCAGGTGCAGGTGCTCGTTGCCTGGTGTGAACTGCGATCTTCATTTCGTCATTTCCGCCTGGATCGTATCCGCACGCTGACGCCATTAGTGCAACGCTATCCGCAAGGCCGCCGGGTATTAATGAAAGCGTGGCGTGAAATCGAGGGGAACGGCTCAGCCTAATAGGCTACTGCCAGAAACTGACAGTCGGGCAGGCTAGTCTATGGGTATCGGGAACACTGAGATTCCCTTTACTACCAGGAGACAAGCATGATAATGCCAAGCATGACTATTATTTATGTGGATAGCCCAGAAAAAAGCGCCGATTTCTATCAGCAACTGTTAGGCGTTGCGCCGGTTGAAAAATCACCCACCTTCGCGATGTTTGTCTTCAGTAACGGCTTTAAGCTGGCGATGTGGTCGAAGCACACCGTGAAGCCCGCCGCGAAGGCAACCGGTGGCGGGGGGGGAAATCAGTTTCGTCTGTGAACAACGGGAACAGGTCGATGCGCTCTATCAGCAGTGGCAGGCCGCTGGATTAACGATAGCGCAACACCCGGTAGCGATGGATTTCGGCTATACCTTTGTGGCTGAAGATTTGGATGGCCACCGCCTGCGTGTTTACCAGTTTTACGGTTAATCCGGCACGTTGGTGTACAAATGCAGGCGCTTGACCAATAAGCGCAACGGTTGGGCATCCGGCTTGTACTTATGCTTCACCGTTGCCGCGTCGTAATTGAGCAACTCGCCAATTTTTGGCACCTTTGCCCCAGCCTCCAACTGGCAGAGGGCTATCAGCGGCAGCGGGCAGGGGTGTTGAACCTGTTTTTGCTGCGGCTGATACCAGGCTCGCGCGATCGGCTGTACCTTCACTGGCCGCTTGATCTTTAACTGCGCATTTTGCGGCAGGCGGCTGACATCATCGATCTCGCGGCTGACCAGTTCCGCCCATTGTTCGCGATCAAACGGCGGCACCGCACGCCCGGCTTTCAGGCTTTTTTCCAACTGGGTAAGAATATCGTCGCGCTTGACGTTCTTGATGATGTGCTTGTTGGCCCAGCCGAAGCGCACGGAGTCAGGATTGGTCAGCAAAGTCAGCGAACGATAGGCGCTAAGGGTGATCAAACCATGCAAGCGGGTATGCACAAAATCGAAACGTTGTTCCGGAGCCAAGCCGGACTCGACGGTGATGATCTGTTCCAATTCGGCTTTCAGGCTGTTGATTAGCGTAATTTGCTGCTGCAGAGCCAGATACTCGGCATTGTCCACCGCCAGGCAGAGCACACCGGGCAAGCGCACGGCCGCCTTACTGCTGACGTGCGGCTGGTTATGGTGGATAAACAATCGTTGGTAGTGTTCCAGTGCCAGATCGCGGGCCGCCTGGCCAACATGTTGCTCTACGCTGATTTGTTCCACAGCGGCATGCTCTTTGCCTTTCTCGATCTCCGGCAGGGTAAATACCCGCGCGGCGAGGAGGCGTAGCGGCAGGATCTGCTGGTGGAGTGCCGCTAGCGCCTGTTCCAACTCGGCAAAGCACGCATTCATTCTGCCAATAAGGCTGTATTTATCCATTTTTTCCCCCTTTTTAGTTACAACATACATTAGGGGTAAACACAAAGAAAGGGGCAACTTCAGCCCCTTAGCACTATTAACCACCGAGCTGTTCAGGCCAAACAGGAAAAGTAGGGGAAATCTCCTTAAATACGTGCGGCTTCTGGCAGTTTCTTCAGATAGCGCGCGACCAACAGGGCCAAAAGCAACATCGCGCTGATAAATGTCACCACGCCGCCCCAGCCGAAACGGTGCCAGAACACGCCACCCAGGGTTCCGGCAACGCTGGAGCCGACGTAATAACAGAACAGATACAGCGACGAAGCCTGGCCCTTGGCGCGGCGCGCGCGGCGACCGATCCAACTGCTGGCAACCGAGTGCGCGGCAAAGAACCCTGCGGTAAACAGCATCATACCGATAAAGATCGCCGCGAGCGGAGCCAGAGTGGTGATCAGGATCCCAACCAGCATAATCAGGATTGAAACCAGCAGCACAGGCCCGCGCCCGAAGCGGGTCGTCAGGGATCCCGCTTTGGGCGAGCTGTACGAACCGGTGAGATAAACCACAGACAGCAACCCAACGGCGGCCTGGCTGAGATGGTAGGGATCGGCCAACAGGCGATAGCCAATGTAGTTAAACAGGGTGATAAAACTGCCCATCAGCAGGAAACCTTCGGCAAACAGAAGCGGCAACCCTTTATCGTGCCAGTGCAGCCTAAAGTTGATCAGCAAGGTATGCGGGCGCAGCGAACTGGCCCGAAAATGTGTTGATGCCGGTAAAATGCGCCAGAACATAAAGGCGGCCGCCAGCGCGAACAGCCCAATAACCGCCAAGGCAATGCGCCACGAGAAGAAATCGGTCAGCACCCCGGTAACCAAACGCCCGCTCATGCCGCCAATGGAGTTGCCGCTGATATACAGCCCCATCGAAAAGGCGACAAAGCTGGGGTGAATCTCCTCACTCAGATAGGTCATGCCAACCGCTGCAACGCCGCTCAGTGAAAGCCCAATCAGGGCGCGCATGAGCAGAATGCTGTGCCAACTGGTCATAAAAGCACAAATCAGCGTACAGATCGCCGCCAGCAGTAAGGCCACGACCATCACCGGCTTGCGGCCAACGGCATCGGACAGTGGGCCGGTGAACATCAGGCCGATAGCCAATAATCCGGTAGAGAAGGAGAGCGAAAGGCTGCTTTCGGCGGGAGAGATGCCAAAATCTTGCGAAAGCACCGGCAGAATGGGTTGTACACAATACAGCAGAGCAAAAGTGGCTAAGCCAGCGGAAAACAATGCCAAGGTGACGCGCGTAAATTGCGAGGTACCACGTTCGATAAAGGGCAGTTTGTTCAGCGTTGAGAGCCTGGTTTTGGCTACGGCACTGGCGTCAGCATGTGGAGTCAGCGTTAGCGGTGTGGTGGCCGCAGAACGCACTGGGGTTGTCACAGCATTTCCCTACCGGGTTCGGAAGAATAAAAACACGTCTTGAGTCACAAAATGATAGGGAGAGGGCAGTTTTTTGTCTAATATATTAATCATTACAATTGAGACTTTTAATATATGAATATTGAGCTCAGACACCTGCGTTATTTTGTCGCCGTCGCAGAAGAGCTGCACTTTGGCCGTGCAGCGGAACGCTTACGGATTTCTCAGCCACCGCTGAGCCAGCAGATCCAGGCGCTGGAAGAGATGGTCGGTGCACGTTTGCTGGCGCGCAATAACCGCAACGTCGGGCTGACTCAGGCCGGGGAGATGTTTCTCAAAGAGGCTTATCAGGTACTCGATCAGGTTAACCGTGCGGCAGAGAAGGCCGCTCGCCTTGAGCGCGGTGAGATCGGCGAGTTAACCATCGGTTTTACCTCTTCCGCGCCCTTTATCAGCGTGGTATCACGCAGCCTGCGGGCATTTCGTCAGTTGTCGCCGAACGTGCATATCAAAATGCGCGAGGTTAATACCAAACAGCAACTCGAACCCTTGCTGAACGGTGAACTGGATCTGGGCGTTATGCGCAACACTCGCTTACCGGATGCGCTCCAGCATCAACTGCTGTTGTGCGAACCCTTGTTGGCGGTGGTGCCGAACGGTCATCCACTTACCCAGATGGCCCCTGGTACGCTGCGTTTCGCCGATTTGGCGCAAGAACCGTTCGTGTTCTTTTCCCGTGAGGTGGGCACGGCGCTGTACGATGAAATTCTGGCGCTGTTGGCCAATGCTGGCGTCTCCCCCTACATTACTCAGGAAGTGGGTGAGGCAATGACGATCATTGGCCTGGTGGCCGCCGGGTTAGGGATTTCTATCCTGCCAATGTCATTTGGCCGGGTGAAAATTGACGGCGTCACCTATCTCCCGTTGGCTGAACCGGATGCGATGACGGAAGTCTGGCTGGTCCATCACCGTAACCGCCCGCTGACCGTTGCTGCCCAAACCCTGATGGCGTTAATGCTGAACCTGCACAAATAAAGCGCGCTTTGCGGCTAAATATCGGTGAATTTGTGCTGTTAATCACATAACGAATCAAATAGTTGACGCTGTATTCCAAAAGCCCCACCATAGCCTTTAGTCTTTATTTAGAAGCGCGAAAAATAGTAGGAGCAGGTTTGTGATTGCGGATGGGCAGCCTGGGCATATTGATCAGATCAAGCAAACCAATGCAGGGGCAGTGTACCGGCTGATTGATCAGCTGGGGCCGATTTCGCGCATCGAATTGTCAAAACGTGCACAGCTTGCGCCTGCCAGTATCACCAAGATCGTGCGGGAGTTGCTCGAAGCGCACTTGGTGAAAGAAACCGAATACCAGGAAATCGGTAGCCGTGGCCGCCCGGCGGTTGGTTTGGTGTTGGATACCGAGGCCTGGCATTACCTCTCTGCCCGCATCAGCCGGGGAACCATTACGCTGGCGCTGCGCGATCTCAGCAGCAAAATGGTGGTTGAAGAACTGCTGCCGCTTGATGCGGAACATCCAGACCCTTTACTGCAGCGCATCGTGGGCGAAATCGACCGCTTTTTTATCCGTCATCAAAGCAAGCTGGAGCGCTTAACGGCGATCGCCATCACTTTGCCGGGGATGATCGATACCGCGTCGGGCATTGTCCACCGGATGCCGTTCTATGATGTGCACGAGATGGCGTTGGGGCCGGCATTGGCTTCGCTCACCGGGTTGCCGGTCTATCTGCAACATGATATTTGCGCCTGGACCATGGCCGAGGCTTTATACGGTGCTTCGCGCGGTAATATGAATGTCATCCAGGTAGTGATCGATCATAACGTGGGGGCGGGAGTGATCACCAATGGCCGCGTGCTGCATGCCGGTAGCCGCAGCGTGGTAGAGATTGGCCATACTCAGGTCGATCCTTACGGCAAACGTTGCTATTGCGGCAATCACGGTTGCCTGGAAACGGTCGCCAGCATCGAAAACATGCTGGAAATCGCCCAGCAGCGTTTGGGGGGCTCAATGACTTCCATGCTGCATGGTGCACCCTTAAGCGTCGAATCCCTGTGTGATGCCGCGCTGGCCGGAGATCAGCTAGCTAAAGACATCATTCTTGGCGTCGGGCACAGCGTTGGGCGCATTGTGGCGATCATGGTCAACCTGTTTAATCCGGAAAAGATCCTGGTAGGCTCACCGTTGAACCGTGCCGCCGAAATCCTCCACCCGGCGATTGCTTCCTGCATCCGCCAGCAATCGTTACCTGCTTACAGTGAGCACCTGCAGGTTGAATCCACTCAGTTTTTCAACCAGGGCACTATGCCGGGAGCGGCTTTGGTCAAAGACGCGTTATATAACGGTTCGCTGTTGGTAAAACTGTTACAGGGCTAATGTAAAACGCTTCTATCAGAGTTTCTTAATGTTTACCGCCAAAATATTGAGCTACCTCAAGCCCCTTCAGGTCTGCATCCCCTAGACTTTTCCCTGTCAGGCTACTCGCGCTGCGATTGGCGGCGATCCTTTAGTTAACGGAGCATTTCAGGGCAATCTATTCATGTTAAAGCGTTTATTTGTTACAGGCACGGATACCGACGTAGGTAAAACCGTGGTTTCCCGCGGATTACTGCAGGCATTTGCTGCACAGGGCCGCTCAGCGGCAGGGTATAAGCCCATTGCGGCGCGTTGCCAGGAAACCAGCGAAGGCATTCGAAATAAAGACGCTTTGGTTCTGCAGGCTTCGTCTTCTATGCCTTTGTCTTATGAAGAAATTAACCCGATTACCTGCCTGGATGAGGTCTTTCACGCCCATGCTACACAGGATGTTGACTACGGCGTGATGAGCCGTGGGCTGCGGCATCTAGCCGCCAAGGCTGACACCGTGGTGGTTGAAGGCAGCGGTGGCTGGCGCGTCTTGATGAACGATCTGCGCCCTTATGCTGAATGGGTGGTGCAGGAACAACTGCCGGTGATCCTGGTGGTTGGCATCAAGCTGGGGTGTGTCAGCCATGCGTTGCTGACGGCCCAGTCGATTCTTAACGATGGCTTACCATTGTTGGGATGGGTCGCCAACCGCATTAATCCCGGTTTAGCGCACTATGCTGAAACCATCGACGCGCTGCAGCAACGCATTCCCGCACCGCTGCTGGGTGAGATCCCTTATCTGCCACGCGCCGAACAGCGCGAGTTGGCGCAGTATCTGGATATCACCGGCCTGATGGATCGTTACGCATTGTGATAAACCGACTGCGGGCGTAACCCACGCGCGATGGTCGTGGCGATCACACAAGACAGCAGCATACCGGGGAGTAGGGTATATTCCCCGGTCATTTCAAATACCATCAGCGCCGCCATGATCGGCGCATGAGTGGTTGCAGCCAACAGGGTTGCCATACCGGTCAGCGCCATCAGGATCGGCACTGCGCTTCCCAGTTCCGGCCAGAACGCACACAGTTGCCCCAGCAGCGAACCCAGCGCGGCTCCCACGAATAATGTTGGGGTAAATACGCCTCCAGGCGCACCAGACCCACTGCTGGCCAGCACCGCCAGCAGCTTGCAGATCAGAATCGCGGCCAGCAGTAATAGGCCCGGCGGCGCGTTGAGCAAAGATTGCACCACGCTGTAACCGTTGCCCCAGACTTCAGGAAACAACAAAGAAAGCAGCCCAACGATCAACCCACCCAGCGCCAGTTGGAAGGGGGGAATGAGGTTCAGCGAGCGGAATGCCCGCCCGCTGGCGGCCATCGCCCACAGGAACAGCGGGCCAGAAACACCCGCCAAGACGCCTAACAGCGCCATCAGCAGATATTGCACCGGCGAAGGGGGCAGTAGAGGAACGACAAGATACAACGGCGCTTGGCCACCGTTAAGCAGGTTGGTCATCAACAAGGCGCTGACGGCGGCAATCACCACCGGCCCGAGAGAGGCCAGCATCAGCGTACCAAACAAGATCTCGGCAATGAACAGGCTGCCCGCCAGCGGCGCATGATAGGCGCTGGCCATGCCGGCCGCTGCTGCGCAGGCTACCCACAGTTTCCATTCTCTGGCATGGGTAAAACGTTGGGCAAAAACCGAGCCGACCAGCGTCGCCAACAGGATCATCGCCCCTTCGCGGCCAATTGCGCTACCGCTGGAGACCACCAGTAACGAGGCAAGGCTCTTGATGAGGCTGGCAGAAACATCCAGCCGCCCGTCACCGGTTTCTATTGCTTCCATATAATCGGTGGGGGCCGCAGAGGGCTGATGCCGATAGCGCTGAAAAATCCACAGCAACAATCCGGCCGCCAATCCCCCCAGCGCCGGAGTAAGCGCTCTGCGCCAAGTGGGGAGCGCCGCGGCGGCGGCTACCAGGCTACCGCTGTCGTGCCCCAACAACAGCAACTCCAGCCCGAGCATGCTGCGGTGGAACAACCAGACGGCCAGCGCAGCCGAAATGCCCAAAAAGATGGCAATAGATAAGCGACGCAACAGGGCGCGGTAGTGGTGTAGATGGGCCCATCGTTTCATATTTCGGGAAATTGTGAGAAAAATGAAAGGTTCAGGTGGGCATTGTGCTGGCTTGCCCACCTGAAAACCAGCGAATATTTACGGGATCACTGGCGTAGTGGTGAAAGTATTAATTGGCCGGTGGTGTTGCAGGCTGATATTTACCGCTCATGCTTTCCAACAGAGCCACCAGATCGTTGACGTCGCTCTCCGGCAGGCTAACGCCGACCTGATATTTCAGCATGTCCTTCACCGCCTGATTCAGCGAAGTGACGCTGCCATCATGGAAGTAAGGCGCGGTCTGAGCGATATTACGCAGCGTTGGCGTTTTGAAGCGATTGCGGTCGGCTTCATTTTTAGTGACATTGTAACGCCCAAGGTCGGCATCGGTCGGATTCCCACGGGCGGCAAAGTAATCCGCTTTTACCCCCATGATTTCATAGGACTGGCCGCCAAGGTTAACCCCGGTATGGCAGGTGCCACATTTGTTCTGCTGGAACAATTGGTAGCCGTGCTTTTGTTGGGCGGTCAGGGCGCTTTCATCCCCTTTCAGATAACGATCAAACGGGCTGTTTGGCGTGATCAGCGTCTTTTCAAATTCGGCAATCGCATCGGTAATGTTGTCACCGGTAAAACCGTTGGCGTAAACCCGCTGGAAGTCGGCTTTCAACTGCGCGTCTTTTTCCAGCTTGGCGATAATATCGTTCCAGGAACCTGAGGCCATTTCGAGCGGGTTCATCGGTGGGCCACCGGCCTGTGCCTGCAGATCGCTCGCGCGGCCATCCCAGAATTGTGCGATGTTGAAAACGGCATTGAATACCGTTGGTGCGTTGATCGGCCCTGACTGGTTGTTCACCCCCAGTGAAGAGACGCGGCCATCTACACCACCGGCACCCAGTTGGTGGCAATGCGCGCAGGAAATGCTGTTATCTTTCGACAGGCGTGGGTCGTGGAACAAGCGGAAGCCCAGCGCCACTTTTTGTGGATCGGTGGGCAATGATTCTGGCAAAGGCCGCAACACGGCACCACGCAGTTCTGCCGGAGTATCCGGGCGAGCATAGTGCTTCTCACGCTGCTGGCGGATCCAGCTCAACAGCTCCTGCCGGTCAGCATCACTGATATTGCCGGACCAGTGCATCACTTTATACAGTGCCGGTGGCATGGTCTGGTTTTGTAACACGAATTCCAGTTTGGCCAGATCGGCCTCTGGCACAGCGGTTTTTTGCTGCAAAGCCATACGGGTAGCATCAAGGGTAAACTGCCTGCTGCCAGTACGAATATCATATTCCATCAACTGCTTGGCGATCGGCAGCTCGGCATAGAAGGGCAATTTGGCCGAAGCGGTATGACAATAGTCACATCCGTAACGGGTTAGCAGAGCATCAATCCTGCTGTCGGCAACGACGGGGGCGCGTTGCTGATCGTAATGGTAGATATAGCCGACAAACCCCAAATAACCCACAACCGCTACAACGGCACATCCTAGGATAATTCTTTTAATCATGATCTCGCTCCAATGAGTTTAGCTGCCAAGTCGCCTGACATCCGAGCTCGCTGATGAAAAAACGGGCTGACGAGGTTGCCATGTCTCAAGGCGTTGCGACTTGACTGAAATCAAATTCTTCAATTGTTCTTAACTATCACTGAGATAGGTTTTAACGATGAGACAGGCGTGATGCGGCCTGTGAGCCCATCTAAGAAATTACTTATAATTCAATATTCTGTGCATGGTACTCTACCATGTTAACTCATTGTTGACGATCTGCCATAGCGAATACCCCTTATTTTTATACTGGTTCTATCAGCGCTTAAAATGATTTATTGATTAATAATGGTTGTTATTTTCTTTCGTTTAATCGTGTGACGATGTCACTTTAAATAGTGATGATGCCTTTCCGTGATCGCAAAACAATCGGGTGGTTTTGATGAGGCACAACGGTATACTCGGTGAGAAATAAAAGACCGGAATCACCGATGACAAATAACCTTTCACCTGCACCCGTTGCCCACCGGCCGCTGATCCTCATCGCCTGCATGCTGGCGATGTTTATGTCTGCCATCGAGGCCACCATCGTGGCTACGGCGATGCCGACGATTATTGGCGATCTTGGCGGCTTCTCGCTGTTGGGCTGGGTTTTTGCCGTCTACTTGATGACGCAGGCGATAACTATTCCGATATACGGCCGGCTGGCGGATCTGTATGGCCGCAAACGTATCTTCTTCTTTGGGGCTTCGCTGTTTCTGCTCGGCTCTGTGCTGTGTGGCTTTTCGCCCAATATGTATTGGCTGATTGGGTTTCGTCTGCTGCAAGGGCTAGGCGCAGGTGCGATTATGCCGATTGCCACCACCATCATCGGTGATATTTATACCGCTACGGAGCGCCCTAAAGTGATGGGGTATATTTCCAGCGTGTGGGGCGTTTCGGCGATTATTGGCCCACTGCTCGGTGCGTTCATTGTGCAGCATCTGCCTTGGGCGCTGGTATTTTGGGTCAACCTGCCGATCGGCCTGCTGGCCATGTTTTTCCTGGGGCGTTATCTGCCCGCCAGGCAGCCGGTGCGCCAGCATGCGCTGGACCTGGCGGGGACCGCCTGGCTGACGCTTTTTGTCACCGCCTTACTACTGGCGCTGTTGCAGGCAGAAATGCTGGGTTGGTGGGTGGTGCCATTGCTGGGTGTCGCGCTGGTTGCTTTGCTACGGCTGATCCGCCAGGAGCGCCGTGCTCCTGAGCCCTTATTTCCGCTCGCGTTGTGGCAGAACCGGGTAATTGTGGCCGGTAATATCGGCGGCGTGGTGATTGGTGCCGCCATGATGGGGATCAGTGCTTTTTTACCCACCTTTATCCAAGGGGTGAAAGGCGGAACGCCGCTGGAAGCGGGCACCACGCTGGCGCTGATGTCGATCGGTTGGCCGTTGGCCAGCACCTTAAGTGGCCGCTTGATGTTGCTGACTTCTTATCGGACTACCGCGCTGTTGGGGGCTTTGCTGTTGGTCAGCGGTGGGTTGATTCTGCTGTTGCTGCAACCTGCCGGGGGCTTGCTGTGGGGGCGTTTAGCGGCCTTTATGGTGGGGGCGGGGATGGGGTTATGCAACACCACGTTTCTGGTTTCAGTACAGAATGCGGCGCATTTCAGCATTCGCGGCATCGCCACCGCCTGTACCGTCTTTACCCGCATGATGGGATCGGCGATCGGTACCGCTATTTTAGGTGCGACGCTCAATATCAACCTGCAAATGCGTTTGCCAGAAACGGTCGATCCGGTGCAACAACTGATGGATCCGGCGGCAAGAAATGCTATGTCGCCAGAAACCTTGGCCAGCCTGACGCAGCAGGTGGCAGCCTCGATGCACTGGGTGTTCCTGGTGTCGGCCCTGTTGTCTCTGTTTGCCTTGGCGGCGGCCATGCTGATCCCGGCGCGTCGTCGGCCACAGGGCGAAGGTGAAGAGGTGGAGCAGGCGTAAAAACAGAAAGGGCGCCGCCTGAAGGTGCGCCCTGCACAGATTATTGCGCCGTCTTGGTATCCTGAGAGGTTCCGGTCTGTGCTGCATCAGCGCCGTCATCACCGTTATGCAGGCGAGTGTAGACGATTTTTTGCGTGTCGAAGCCACAGTGGCCAACCACCAGCCCACCGGCCTGGCTAACCTGATCGTTAGGCACAATCTCCAGTTTGAAACCCGATTCGGGTACGCCGTTGTTGACGATCTTCTGCGCGATATCCGCTTTCACGGTTTCGCATGAAGAGACGGCGGCAAGGGCGGTTAATGGTGCACTAACCAGCAGTAATGTCGTGAGTACCAATGCTTTTTTCATCATTCAACCCTTTTTTGAGAATGAATTTCCTTTGACAGGATAACAGCATTCCGCCGGATGGCTTAATCCCATTGTCCGTTTAACGATTAATCGGCCGACCCGTTTGGCGATCCAGACACTTGCGGGTGGTGGATTCCCAATAGGCATTGACGTTGTAGCTGTTGTTGCAGCTCTCTTCGTCATCAATGGCGCGATCGACCTTATCAAACTCTTTTTCAACGCGGGTATTCACCTTGCGGCGCAGGGAACGGG
The DNA here is from genome assembly GCF_037199905.1 of Serratia sp. MMO-28. Classification (NCBI taxonomy): domain Bacteria; kingdom Pseudomonadati; phylum Pseudomonadota; class Gammaproteobacteria; order Enterobacterales; family Yersiniaceae; genus Serratia; species Serratia sp. MMO-28. The sequence goes on along the minus strand of NZ_JBBCVB010000034.1, from coordinate 14,146 downwards.
TATCATCCCACTGTTCCTTGCTTTGCTGCGCCTGTTGGCCGCTCGTCGCGCTATCACCGTTGACGGTGACACAGGTGCTGCCTTGGGTACAGTTTGCTGCCAAGGCCGGAGCCTGCCAGCTCGCCGCCAATATCAGCATCGCGACGGGTAGCATCCCGCACATCAGTCGCTGAATAGAGAGTGATTTCATCATTTCATCCTTATAAGTTAGTGTTGCGTCATTCGGCGACACCCGCTGTAACATTGGGCTAAATATATCATCGCGATCTTGCATTACACCAGCCTAGCGCGGTGTTCGTTTAATTTTTAGAGAGAATATGTCACTGATGTTAAAAACGACTTTGCTGTTTTTTGCGACCGCGCTTGCAGAAATTATCGGTTGCTTTCTGCCGTATCTGTGGCTGAAAAAAGGTGCTTCTACCTGGTTGTTGTTACCTGCCGCAGCCAGCCTGATGCTGTTTGTCTGGTTGCTGACCCTGCACCCGGCCGCCAGCGGGCGCGTGTATGCCGCTTATGGGGGTGTCTATGTGGCAACGGCGCTGCTGTGGTTGCGGGTGGTGGACGGTGTAAAACTGTCGGCGATGGACTGGCTGGGGGCGGGGGTGGCATTAGCCGGGATGCTAATCATCGTAGCCGGTTGGCGCACGGCGTAAACGGAAAGCGGCAGGGCGCGTTGGCCCTGCCCGTTGGGATCATTACTCGCGGTGGATGCTTAAACCGGCAAAGGACTGGCAGACTGGCATCATTTCCAGCGTGTTGATGTTAACGCGCGCAGGCAAGGTCGCCACCCAGAACACCGATTCGGCGACGTCTTCCGGCGTCAGGGCATTAGCGCCAGCATAGGTTTTGTCTACCTTGCCATCATCGCCTTTAAAGCGCACGTTAGAGAACTCGGTGCCGCCCACCATGCCCGGTTCGATATCGGTGACGCGGATATGGGTGCCGTGTAAATCGGCGCGCAGGCCCAGGCTGAACTGCCGCACAAAGGCTTTGGTTGCGCCGTACACGTTGCCACCGGCATAAGGCCAGTTGGCTGCGGTAGAACCGATGTTGATCACGTGGCCGACATTGCGCTCCACCATGGCAGGCAGCAGTGCGCGAGTCATGTTCACCAGCCCTTTGGTGTTGGTATCGATCATGGTTTCCCAATCGTCGGCATTGGCTTTGTGCGCAGGCTCCAGGCCCAACGCCAGCCCGGCGTTATTGACCAGAACGTCGATCTGGCGCAGTTCGGCGGGTAATGCGGCGATCGCCTGCTGAATTGCCGCACGATTGCGAACATCCAAACGCACGATGTGTAGTGCTTCACCCAATTCTGCTTGCAACTCTTCCAGGCGCTCCATGCGGCGGCCAGTGGCAATCACCTGATGGCCTTCACGCACAAACTTGCGGGCAATGGCTGCACCAAACCCGGATGTGGCACCCGTAACAAAAATGATCATCTTACTGTTCCTCAAGTGTTTTTACCCTGCGTCCACTCTAGCGCGGCGCTATTGCCTCGGCAAATTTAACCGGCGATCGCCGGCAGGTGATAGACCACGCAGTCATATTTGATATTCTCACGCCGGCCTTTGATTATACCCCCTAGGGATTCGGCAATGCGACGGCTCGGGGTATTCTGTTCGGCAACCGGATAGATAAAGTATTGCGGGTGATAACGCGCGCTGGCCCAGGCGGCGATCGCCAGGGTGATTTCGCGGCCATAGCCTTGGCCGTGCAGGTTTTCTTTCACCCAGACACCCAGTTCCGGGGTGGGTGTGCGCAGACCGTGCACACCGCCCATGCCGACAAACTGCTTGCTGTCGCGCAAGCGAGCGACAAAGATGGCTTCTTCGCCTTCGCGGATCAACGGTAGCCAATTTTCCCAAACGCTGGCAAAAGCCGCTGGGGATTCCTCTGGTTCAAAATTCATAAAACGCGTCAGCGTCGGGGTTATCGCCTGGTAAACATCATCAGCATCTGCGGCGGTAAAAGGGGCAATCAACAACCGATCGGTGTTCACTCGGCACTGAGAAAGGTCACTGTGATTCATTATTATTACCTCGCTTTTCAGGCCCAAAACGGCAAAAATCCGCCCCCGAAAAAGCAGGGCGGATCATCGATAATACGTTGATTGGCGTCAGATGCGACTTATTTTTGCTGCAGGTGGGCGGCGAGTAACAGTCGATCGGCGGCAGAGAGGCGGTCTGGTGCCGTTTGGGCCTGATGCCAGTAAGGATAGATCAACGGGGGTTGGCTCACTGCCTCCAGCCGCTGTAACTCCTCTTCATTCAAGATCAGGTTGGCGGCATGCAGATTATCTTTCAACTGTTCACTGTTGCGTGCGCCGATCACCACCGAAGTCACCGTCGGGCGGGTCAGTAGCCAGGCCAGAGCAATTTGCGCGGCAGACAGCCCACGAGAATGTGCGATATCCACCAACACCTCAACAATATCAAACAGCGCTTCACGATCGCGTATCGGTGGCTCGCCCCAGTTGGCCAAATGGCGTGTGCCCGCAGGCTCGGGGTGATTACGGCGATACTTGCCCGACAGCAATCCCCCAGCCAGCGGCCCCCAGACCAAAACGCCCAGCCCCTGATCCTGAGCGATCGGCAGCAGTTCATATTCCGCCTCACGCGCCTGCAAGGTGTAATGGATCTGCTGGCTGACCGGGCGCACCAATCCCAAGCGCTCTGCGCTGCCGAGGTGTTTCATCAGGTGCCAGCCGGAAAAGTTAGACACCCCGGTGTAACGCACTTTGCCACTGCTCACCAGGTGCTCTAGCGCCCGCAGGGTTTCTTCCACCGGCGTGATGCCGTCCCATTCATGCAGTTGATAGAGATCGAGATAATCCGTGTTCAGGCGCTTCAGGCTGGCTTCACAGGCGCGGATCAGATGATGGCGCGACAGCCCGGCATCATTGGGCCCACTGCCCATCGGGAAGCGCGCTTTACTGGCGATCAGCACGTCATGGCGTTTGCTGCCCAGTGCCTGAGCGAGAATCTCTTCGGATTTGCCAGCAGAATAGACATCGGCGGTATCGAACAGGTTGATCCCCGCATCCAGGCACATAGCAAGCTGGTCGCGGGCTTGGTTAACATCGGTATCACCGGTTTTGGCGAACTTGCCTTGCCCTCCAAAGGTCATGGTGCCCAGACTTAGCACCGAAACTTTCAGGCCGGAATGGCCAAGCTGACGGTATTCCATCGTTTAACTCCTTACCTTGGTTGCCATTGTTTTTTCAGAAATTGCCGGGTGGGATTTTTTCTGGCGGATGACATTCCCCGCTTCGCCACCCAACGTAAAGCTATCCAGCACCGCCAGCAAGGCGATGAAACCGATCGCCACAAAAGCCAGATGAAAATCGGCGAGCGCTACGCCGCCGTCTGAGCGTGGCATCAACATTTCTGCTAAACGCAGCGCCAGCGCACCGATGGCAATGCCAAGACCGCTGCCCATCTGTTGCGCCATATTGAATAGCGTATTGGCTCCGTTCATCCGCGGCTGCGGCACTTCGGAAAATGCCAGCGTATTCAGGGCGGTAAACTGCATTGAGCGCGTCAGCCCGCTAACAAACAGCAGCGCCACAATCAGCCAGGTTGGCGTTTGCGGCGTGAGCAGGGCGCAGGCGAAAATGGTGGCGGCATTCAATAGGCCGTTAACCACCAACGTGGTACGAAAGCGAAAGCGGTAAAGAATGGCGGAAGTAAAAGGCTTCATCAGCAAGTTACCGGCAAACACCGCCAGCACCAGCAGCCCGGCATCGAAAGCGTTTAACCCGAAGCCAATCTGGAACAGCAGCGGCAGCAGGAAAGGCACGGCACCGATAGCCATGCGGAACAGCGTGCCACCGCCTATTGTGACGGCGTAACTTTTTATCTGCAATGCCCACAGATCGACCAGCGGATAGGCATAACGTTTGGCATGACGCACTGCCAACGCCGCCAATGCCAGGCTGCCAGCCAGGCACAAGGCGGGCACCAGCCAAGAAAGCTGCGGGCTGTTGACCCGATCCAGCCCAAACATCAAACCAAAACAGGCCACCCCGGTCAGCACAAACCCCAGCCCGTCGAACGGCACACCTTTTTGTGCTGCTTCAGGCGGGATCAAACGCCAGGCAAAGAATAGCGCGATGATCCCTAAGGGAACGTTGAGGATAAAAATCCAGTGCCAAGAGGCATAGGTGGTGATGAATCCGCCGATCGGCGGCCCGAGGATCGGTGCGGCTAACCCCGGCCAGGTGATCGTGGCAATAGCCTTAATCAGATCGGCTTTAGCGGTGTTACGCAAAACCACCAGGCGGCCGACTGGCACCATCAGCGCACCGGCAAACCCTTGCAGGATGCGAGCTGCGGTAAAAAACGGCAGGCTGGTACTCAGCGCGCACAATATTGAAGCCAAAGTAAAGAGCAGCAACGCCGCGGCGAAGATATTGCGTGCGCCAAAACGGTTGGCGATCCAACCACTGGCAGGAATAAACACCGTCAGGGTCAGGATATAGGCAGAAACACCGATACTCATATCCACCGGTTGTACGCCGAAGGACGCCGCCATCTGCGGCATAGCGGTGACGATCACCGTGCCATCGAGGTTTTCCATAAAGAACGCCCCAGCGACCAACAACGGCAGCGCACTGGCACGGAAAAAACCACTCATAAGCGGCTCCTGGCGGAGCACGGCAACGGCGCAGACATAATAGAAATCCCGTTTCAGCAATCTTGGCCTCAGCAGAGTTTTTGAGCATAGCGCATCAGAAGGAGGTTAAAAAGTGATTAGATAAGTGATTATTAGCGGGCACGGCAAATTCAGGCATGAGGAGGCGATGGGCCGAGCGGCCAGTAATCACTTGTTTTTGCTGAAACTGTTAACTGCGCCTAAGCTAGGCTGTGGCAGATGAAATAGGAAGGAGTTTTAATTTGATGCGTTTATCGACCCTGGTATTGGCGATCGGCGTGGCCTTGAGCGCACAGGCGCAGGCCGCAGAGAGCACGTTGCCGTCAAATAACACCGCCGCGCCAAACGGCCAGACGAAAGAGGCGAATATGAGCGAAAAACATACCGATCAGAAAGGTGAGAACCCCTTCTTCTCGGCCAGCAGCTTGCCTTTTCAAGCTCCCCCATTTGATGTGATCACGGTCAGCGATTACGCGCCAGCGATTGCTGCGGGTATCCAGCACAAGCTGGCGGAGATCGAGAAAATCGCCAACAACCCTGCCGCACCGACTTTCGACAACACCTTAGTGGCGTTGGAGAAAGCGGGGGCATTGCTGACGCGAACAATTAACGTGTTTAGCGCCATGACGGCTGCCAACACCAGTGATGAGCTGCAAAAGCTGGATGAAGAAACCTCGCCAAAGCTGGCCGCGTTGAACGATGCCATCATGCTCAACAGCAAACTGTTTGCGCGAATTCACACCCTTTATGAACAACGTGACGCCCTGAAGCTGGACGCAGAGTCTCGCCGTTTGCTGGAGATCACTTATCAGAATTACCTGTTGGCGGGAGCCAACCTCTCCGAGGTGAATAAAAACCAGTTGAAGGCGCTGAATCAGGAAGCGGCGACGCTGAGTACCCAGTTCACCAATAAACTGCTGGCCGCGACCAAGAATGGGGCGGTGGCCGTCACGGATAAAGCCTGGCTGGACGGGCTCGACGACGGTGAACTGGCCGCTGCCGCGCAGGCAGCCAGCGAGCGCAAGCTAGATAAGCAGTGGCTGTTGGTGTTGCAGAACACCACGCAACAACCCAGCCTGCAAAACCTGCAGGTGCGCGATACCCGCAAAGTATTATTTGATGCCTCATGGCAGCGGGCAGAAAAAGGCGATGCTAATGATACTCGCCAGACGATAGCCCGATTGGCACAGGTCCGTGCAGAACAAGCGCGTTTGTTGGGGTTCCCGAACTATGCCGCCTGGAAACTGCAGAATCAGATGGCCAAAACGCCAGAGGCTGCGCTGGCATTTATGCGCAATATTGTGCCCGCCGCCACGGCCCGCGCTGAGCGTGAGGCGCAAGACATTCAGGCGGTGATCGATCAGCAGAAGGGGGGATTCAAGGCGGAAGCCTGGGATTGGCAATTCTACGCCGAGCAGGTGCGTAAGGCGCAGTATGATCTGGATGAAGCGCAGATCAGACCCTATTTTGAATTGAACAATGTGCTGCATAACGGGGTGTTTTATGCGGCTAACCTGCTGTATGGCATCAGTTTTAAAGAGCGGCAAGATATCCCGCTTTATCAGCCGGATGTCCGCGTGTATGAGGTTTTGGATAAAGGCGGTCAATCTTTGGCCTTGTTCTACACCGACCTGTTTAAGCGCGATAACAAAGGCGGCGGGGCCTGGATGGGCAACTTCGTTGAGCAGTCAAAAATCAATGGCACCAAACCGGTTATTTATAACGTGGCCAACTTCAGCAAACCGGCTCCGGGCCAACCGGCACTACTGTCTTATGATGACGTCATCACCCTGTTCCATGAGTTCGGCCATGCTCTGCACGGCATATTTGCCTCTCAGCAATACCCCAGCCTGTCCGGCACCAATACCGCACGCGACTTTGTCGAGTTCCCTTCGCAGTTTAATGAGCATTGGGCTAAGGATCCCAAGGTATTTGCCCACTTTGCCAAGCACTATCAAACCGGCGAAGCCATGCCACAGGCGTTGGTCAGCAAAATCGGGAAGGCCGATAAATTCAACAAAGGCTATGACATGACCGAGCTGTTGGCGGCGGCGTTGCTGGATATGCACTGGCATATGCTGGTCGCCGGGCAGCCCTTGCAGGACGCCGATAGTTTCGAGGCGGCAGCGCTGCAAAAAGATCGCATCGCGCTGAACGCGGTGCCACCGCGTTATCGTTCCAGCTATTTCCAACATATTTGGGGTAATGGTTATGCCGCCGGTTATTACGCCTATTTATGGACCCAGATGCTGGCAGATGATGCCTTCCAGTGGTTCAGCGAACACGGCGGGCTCACGGCAGAGAATGGCCAACGCTTCCGCGATAAGGTGCTGTCGCGGGGTAACAGTGAAGACCTGGAAAAACTGTATGTTGAATGGCGTGGCAAGGAACCGAGTCTTGAGCCAATGCTGCTCAATCGCGGTTTGAAAGATCGGTAACGTATTCGGTGAGCCTCTGTTATCAGAGGCTCGCTTATCGACCGTTGCCCCTTTAATCCAGCAAGCCCCGCTGTTGCAGCGTGTACTTGGTGGCTTCATTCAGATCGTAACGGGCGAGATCCTCTTTCTTCACCCAAGCGTAATCGGCAAACTCATCGTTGATGGTGATCTCGCGATTGGCGGCGTGGCAGTCAAAAATCAGGTAAACCATGTAGATCTGCTCTTTGCTGCCGTCTTCATAGGTCTTTATCCGCACGTCGTCGCGAAAGGTCCAGGGCTGAATGCGGTCCAGCACCAAGGCGGTGCCCAGTTCTTCACGCACCTCGCGGCGCAACGCCTCTTCGATGGTTTCCCCCGGCTCCATACCGCCGCCAGACAGTGCCCACTGGCCGGGAAAAACGCCTTTATGTGCGGCCATTTTGCATAATAGATAAGCGTTGTCATTCTCAATTAACGGGCAAACAATAATACGTTGGCGCATAGCGGCTCCATTTCCAAGCGTGATACAAGGGGCACTTAAAGTTGCCGTGCATTATAACGCCGCCTTTTTCAAATCGGGGATTTTTGCTCAAGCACCACGTAGAGGTTTGATCAGGGATGAGAAAAACGCTCATCCCTAGGAGAGAGGCGATTACAGCTTTGCCCGATACTCATCTTCCATCTGGGTAAAGGTGGCCCAGAACGGGCGCGGAGGGCGCTCCTGCAGGCGATCGCGCAGGATATCCAGGTGAGTGTGCCAGCCACCGGCGACGTTGAGCATGGTATCGCGATTGGGCAGGCGGCGGTGGATCACCGTCAGCAGCACTTTATCGCCCTGTTGCGCCAGCTCAAAGGTGACTTCGGAAGGGCGGCCTTCGCCTTGTTCTGCCCAGGTAAAACTCAGCAGGCGCGGGGGGAAAATACAGGTAATATGGCCAGTATTGGTGACTTTGCCGCCATATTGCTTATATTTGGCCGGTGGATTCTCATGTTCGCCAGCCAGCTCAGAATTACAGAACACCAATTCAACTTGGGCACCTTTCTGCAACGTCATTTCACCGGTAGCGAGCCAGGTGGCGCGTTTGTCCGATTCGGTCAGGTAGGCCCAGACTCGCTCGAGCGGGCCGGGCAACAGCCGTTGAATACGCAGCGTACCGGGTTCAATGATCATACCGTAATCGTTCATGGTTCACTCCTCGAGTCGGCTTGCCGCAACGCGAGCTCCAGTGCGTCCAACCGCTCATTCCAGAAATGTTCATAAGTTTGCAGCCAATGCATGGCCTGCGCCATCGGCTCGGGATCAAGCCGGCAAATATGGTTTCTTCCTTGCACGGTTCGCTGCACCAGCCCAGCCTGCTCCAGCGCTTTAATATGCTTGGATGCGCCTGCAAACGACATCTCGAAAGGTGCCGCCAGTTCACCAATGCTATGTTCGCCTTCAGCCAGCGTATGCAGGATGGCGCGCCTTGTCGGATCGGCCAATGCATGAAAGATAGCGTCCAGTCGTGACGAGGATAATTTAACCATAAGGTTAAATATAGAACAGGGTGGATAATGTTCAACCATCTTGTTGAGGATTTTTTCTTGCCTTGTGACGTGGCGCAATAGGGAAATGATAAATCGATTCTTGTTGTACACTATCCTTTTTCTATGACTATCATTGCTTAACGTTCTGATGCCCTTAAGGAAGACGTCATGTCAGCCGTGCGCGATCCAGAAGATAAAAAGCAGACCAGCCTGACGCTGTTGGCCGGTGGTGCCTTGGGTGTGGTGTTTGGGGATATCGGCACCAGCCCGCTGTATACCCTGAAAACCGTGCTGTTCCTGTCGGGTGATGCTCCTTCGGCACCGGTGATCCTGGGGTTGCTGTCGTTGATTTTTTGGACGCTGGTGATTGTTACCTCGGTGAAATATGCCACTTTCGCCATGCGCATTGATAATAACGGTGAAGGAGGCATTCTGGCGCTGATGTCGTTGCTGGTGAGTAAAACCCGTACTCGCCCGGCAGTGATTTTTGCCGGATTGTTTGGCGCAGCGTTGATCTACGGAGACGGCGCCATTACCCCCGCCATCTCGGTGCTGTCGGCGCTGGAGGGGCTGAACATTGTCTTGCCGGAGTCTAAGCCCTATATTTTACCGGCCACGGTGGTGATCCTGGTGAGCCTGTTTGCCATCCAGCCCTTGGGCACGGCCCGTATCGGCACAGTGTTCGGCCCGATTATGGCACTGTGGTTTGCGGCGATCGCCGCACTGGGCATCTGGGGCATTGTTCAGCACCCGGCAGTCTTGCTGGCCATTAACCCTGTCTACGGCATCAACTTTTTACTTTCAAACGGCATGGTCAGCTTTCTGGTGTTGGGGGGCGTCTTTCTTTGCGTCACCGGCGCCGAAGCGCTGTATGCCGACATGGGGCATTTTGGCAAGAAACCGATCTGGTTGGCCTGGTTCGGTATCGTGTTCCCCAGCCTGCTGTTGAACTATGCAGGGCAGGCGGCGTTGATTCTGTCGGGTGCCGATGTTACGCAGAACATCTTTTTCCGCCTGTGCCCGCCGGTGTTGCAGATCCCGCTGGTGATTCTGGCCACATTGGCGACAATTATTGCTAGTCAGGCCATCATCAGCGGTGCATTCTCCATGACCCGGCAGGCGATCCAACTCGGCTGGTTGCCACGTTTGCGCGTCAAGCAGACAACGGAAGAGAGCTATGGGCAAATTTATATCGGGGCTATCAACTGGTTACTGATGGCGGTCACGGTGTTCCTGGCGGTATTTTTCAAATCGTCAGACAACCTGGCGGCGGCCTACGGTATTGCCGTTTCACTGACCATGATCATGACCACCGGTTTGCTGTTCATTGCCATGCGTGAAGTGTGGCGCTGGAGCCTTGCAGCCACTCTTGTGGCGGCCGGATGTTTCTTTATTGTCGATCTCAGCTTCCTGATTGCCAACATGTCTAAAGTTCTTGATGGCGGCTATATGCCGCTGTTGTTGGCCACGGCGGTATACGGCGTGATGCTGATCTGGCACCGTGGCGTGCGGGCGGCATCACAGACGCTGGACGAAAAGGTGGTCTCTGTCGCCGACTTTATGGCGACGATCGAAGAGAAAAACATTCCGCGTGTGCCGGGCACGGCGGTTTTCCTGACGCGATCTCAAGGGGGAGCACCGCCGGTCATGAAATGGCACGTCAAGCGCAATGGCTCCTTGCATACCGACCTGCTGACCTTGAACGTGGTGGTGTTGAACGTGCCGCGAGTGGCAAATGCTGAACGTTTGGTGATGACCCAACTGGCACCCAATTTCTGGCGCGGTGTAGCAAGTTATGGCTTTATGGAACGGCCCAATATTCCGCGGTTGTTGCGCCTGCCTGAAGCACAGCAGTGTGGGTTTAATTTCAATGACATCACCTATTACCTGGGGCATGAAACCATCGTTGGGCGTGAGGGGCGTAGGGCATTACCGGCGTGGCAACGCAATATTTTTGCGCTGATGGTGCGTAACGGCATGCATGTGACGGATTATTACTATCTACCCAGCGATCAGGTGGTAGAAATCAGCCGGCGTGTACCGGTTTAAGCCATTCGCTTTGGGTCGTTAATAAGGACGTTATTATGTTTTTTGGCGTGTTGTTTGCCTTGGCGGCCGGGCTGATGTGGGGGCTGATTTTTATCGGCCCGGTATTGGTGCCGGATTATCCGGCGGCCCTGCAATCAACCGGGCGCTATCTGGCTTTTGGTGCGATCGCGTTGCCGCTGGCGTGGCTCGATCGCCGCCGTTTACGGCAGTTGCGGCCCAAGGATTGGCTGGAGGCGCTGAAACTGAGCGCCATCGGTAATCTGCTCTATTACCTGTGTTTGGCCAGCGCGATTCAACGCACCGGCGCACCGGTTTCGACCATGATAATTGGTACGTTGCCGGTGGTGATGTCTGTCAGCGCCAATCTGTTGTACGGCCAGCACGATGGCCGGCTTTCCTGGCGTGAATTGACCCCGGCACTGGTGCTGATTGTTACCGGGCTGCTGCTGGTCAATATTGCCGAACTGATGGGGAATGAGGTGGCCGTGGATGCCTGGCGCTATCTCAGCGGATTGCTGCTGGCCTTATTGGCCGTGGTTTGCTGGACCTGGTTCCCGCTGCGCAATGCGCGTTGGTTGCGTGCAAATCCACATCAGCGCCCAATGACCTGGGCGACGGCGCAGGGCGTGGTAACGCTACCGCTGGCATTGGTGGGGTATTTGCTGGTATGTGGGCAGTTGGCGCTGACGCAGCCGCAGTTTGCGTTGCCATTTGGCCCAAGGCCGGAAGTTTTTATACCGCTGATGATCATCATTGGCATTTTGTGTTCATGGATAGGTACGCTGTGCTGGAATGAGGCGAGCCAACGTTTGCCGACGGTGCTGCTCGGGCCATTGATTGTGTTCGAGACTCTGGCCGGGCTGGCCTATACCTTTATATTACGCCACAGTTGGCCACCGCTGTTGACGCTGTGTGGCATTGCTTGCCTGGTGATTGGGGTTATTTCCGCCATGCGCATCAAACCGGAGCCGGTGGTGGCCGTAGAAGAATAACGCCTGCCGCAACGGCGGCAGGCGTGAGGATCAGCGTTTGCTGTGTTGAATAATCTCTTCCGCCACATTGCGCGGGGCTTCCGCGTAATGGCTGAACTCCATGGTGTAGGTTGCTCGGCCTTGCGACATCGAGCGCAAGGTCGTGGAATAACCGAACATCTCCGACAACGGCACTTTGGCATGGATCTCTTTGCCACCACCGCCTGGAATATCCTCCATACCTTGCACCATACCGCGCCGCGATGACAAATCGCCCATCACGTTACCGGCGTACTCTTCCGGCGTTTCCACTTCAACCGACATAATCGGCTCCAGGATCACTGGGTTGGCCTGGCGGCAAGCTTCTTTGAAGCCGAAGATCGCCGCCATGCGGAACGCCTGCTCTGAGGAGTCGACATCGTGGTAGGAACCAAAGGTCAGGTGCACTTTGACATCGACCATCGGATACCCGGCCAGCACGCCGTTGTTCAGCGCTTCCAGAATGCCTTTTTTCACCGCCGGAATATATTCACCGGGGATCACACCGCCTTTGATCTCATCGAAAAACTCAAAGCCTTTACCGGCTTCATTGGGCTCCACCGTCAACACTACATGGCCGTATTGGCCTTTACCGCCGGACTGACGTACAAACTTGCCTTCCACATCCGTTACTTTACGGCGGATGGTTTCGCGGTAAGACACCTGCGGCTTACCGGTGTTGGTCTCCACGCCAAACTCACGCCGCATGCGATCAACGATGATCTCCAAATGCAGCTCGCCCATGCCATAAATAATGGTCTGGCCAGATTCTTCGTCGGTACGCACGCGAAATGACGGATCTTCAGAGGTCAAACGCTGTAAGGCGATGCCCATTTTTTCCTGATCGGCCTTGGTTTTCGGCTCAATGGCCTGCGCGATCACCGGCTCCGGGAACACCATGCGCTCCAGCGTAATGATGGCGTTGGGATCGCACAGGGTATCGCCGGTGGTGACGTCTTTCAGGCCGACACAGGCGGCAATATCCCCGGCATGCAGCTCGTCCACCTCTTTACGATCGTTGGCGTGCATCTGCACGATACGGCCGATACGCTCCTTTTTCCCTTTCACCGGGTTATAAACGCTGTCTCCTTTAGCCAAAATGCCGGAATAGACGCGTACAAAGGTTAATTGGCCGACGAAAGGGTCGGTCATCAGCTTGAACGCCAGCGCAGAGAATTTCTCGTTATCATCGGCCTTGCGCGTGACGATGTTGTCGCGCTCATCATGGCCCTCTACCGGCGGCACGTCCAGCGGCGAAGGCATCAGTTCGATCACCGCATCCAGCATGCGTTGGATACCTTTGTTGCGAAATGCCGAACCACACAGCATCGGCTGGATTTCACCGGCAATGGTGCGGATCCGCAGACCCTGGACGATTTCCTCGTTGCTCAGTTCAACCTGATTAAGGTATTTGTCCATCAGCGCTTCGGAAGCCTCAGCGGCGGCTTCTATCATCTTGGCACGCCACTCGTAGGCCATCTCCAGCATATCGGCCGGAATGGCTTCAAAACTGAAGAGCATCCCCTGTGACGCCTGATCCCAGCGGATCGCCTGCATGCGGACCAGGTCCACAACGCCGGCAAAATGATCTTCTGCCCCAATCGGAATCACGATGGGCACCGGGTTGGCTTTCAAGCGTTCGATCATCATTTTGCGCACGCGGAAAAAATCGGCGCCGGTGCGGTCCATTTTATTGACGAACGCCAGGCGCGGTACTTTATATTTATTGGCCTGACGCCACACGGTTTCTGATTGCGGCTGCACGCCACCGACCGAGTCATACACCATCACCGCGCCATCCAGCACACGCATCGAGCGTTCCACCTCAATGGTGAAATCCACGTGTCCTGGCGTGTCGATAATATTGATACGGTGCTGAGGGTAATTGTGCTCCATACCATTCCAGAAACAGGTAGTTGCTGCCGAGGTAATGGTGATGCCGCGCTCCTGTTCCTGCGCCATCCAATCCATGGTGGCGGCGCCGTCGTGAACTTCGCCCAGCTTGTGGCTGACCCCGGTATAAAACAGAATCCGCTCGGTCGTCGTGGTCTTGCCGGCATCAATGTGCGCCGAGATGCCGATATTGCGGTAGCGTTCGATGGGGGTAGTACGTGCCATAATCAACCTTTCTTAGCCGTGTGGCATGAGGCTTAAACGGTTTAAACTATAATGATATCCCTCAATGGGTTATCAACCCGGCTGTGTGCAAAACGTCTGCAACAGCATCAGACTAATCGTAGTCGATGGTAGTGGTTTTATTAAGCAATGGCTGTGATAGGTAAAAGAGATATAACAAAAAAACTAACCATAATGGCTTAATGCTGGTCAGTTAAGCGCAAAGCAGCATAATAATGCATCAATTGCTTAAAGCATCGCCCCCTCTCCCTGTGGGAGAGCAGCTGTGTTTAAAGTCAATGGGTGATGATTAATTTGTCACCCATTGCCTATTATCTCGCAGCATCGCGTTTAATATCGTTAACAGCTTTC
>NZ_JBBCVB010000033.1:0-58585 GCF_037199905.1 Serratia sp. MMO-28 | reverse complement strand
GATATTGCTGAGGAGAGGGTGTTTTGAGCATGGCAGTCAGTCCATTTTTTGCACTGACCTTATTAGATCAAAGTCCTGGCCTCACGGCCAGGACTTTGTCATCAATCTGAGCCTGAACGTGAATTCAGGCTTTCTCTTTGAATATGGCGGTGAGGGAGGGCTTGATTCGCTACGCTCACCCTTCGGGCGGCCTGCGGCCGTCCAAAATGGCAGGCCATTTTGTCGAACCCTGTCGAGGGTTCTCGCCCCTCCCTGTGCGGGGAATCTAAAAGCAAAAAAGCCTGAACGTGAATTCAGGCTTTCTCTTTGAATATGGCGGTGAGGGAGACCGCCATATATAAAACTAATACATACCGATTTAATTTAAAAATTCTATATTAATCTGTATATTACGGATTATCTCATCCAATACCAACCTAGCGCATACCAACGTATCTTACAACTAATGGCATACTGGATGGCATACCCATTGCTCAGGATAAAACAACAATGGCATTACTTACCGACACCAAAGCTCGGCACATCAAACCCGATGACAAGCCATTACCACATGGTGGAATTACCGGGTTGACACTTCATCCTTCGTCTACCAAAGGCCGAGGGAAATGGGTATTCCGCTATGTGAGTCCGGTGACACAAAAACGGCGTAATGCTGGTTTAGGCAGCTACCCCGAAATCAGCATTGCTGAGGCGGCCCGACTGGCACAAACCATGCGCGAACAGTTGGCAAACAACACTGACCCATTGGAAGTCAAAAAGGCGGAGACAGAAAAAGTCGTTATTCCTACATTCGAAGAGGCGGCACGAACAGTTCACAGTGAGTTATTACTGGGTTGGAAGAACAAAAAACACGGTAAGCAATGGCTCTCAAGTCTTGAACGCAACGTCTTTCCGTCGTTAGGCTCTAAGCCGCTGGATACCGTTACTGTTGCGGATATTGCTGGAGTCTTACGGCCTATATGGTTAAGTCTGGCTCAAACTGCTGGCAGGGTGAAACAGCGTATCCATGCGGTGATGCAGTGGGGATGGGCTCATGGTTACTGCAATGCCAACCCGGTTGATGTGGTTACCCATTTGTTGCCTCAGCAAATCAGCGCCAATCTACGTACCGAACATCAGCCCGCCATGTCATGGCGGGAACTTCCCTTATATATCAACAAGCACGTTTATAGTGATGAGCGCTATAGTGTCACTCGTGGCCTACTGTTGTTTGTTATTCTGACCGCTTCCCGTTCCGGTGAAGCGCGTGCCATGCGATGGGATGAAGTTGATTTCAAAAATCGTCTTTGGATACTACCTGGGGAGCGAATGAAAGCAGGGGTGCTTCACCGGGTTCCTTTATCTCAGCAGGCTGTTGCTGTACTTGAAAAGATGAGGGGATTGCATGACGAATTGGTATTTCCTTCTCCCAGGAAGCAAACGGTATTATCAGATATGGTGCTCACTGCATTTCTGCGTAAAACAAATGCTCCCAGCGACACAACGGGTAGGGTAGCAACTGCACACGGTTTCCGCTCCAGTTTTCGTGACTGGTGTAGTGAACAGGGGTACCCTCGTGATCTGGCTGAACGCGCATTGGCGCACACCATACAAAACAAAGTGGAGGCTGCTTATCATCGAACCGATCTGTTGGAACAACGCCGCCCAATGATGCAGACTTGGGCGGACTATGTGTTGTCTTCAGTAGGCTAGCGTCTACTTAGCGCCTTTCGGGGCGCTCTTGTTTCTTTTCTGTACCACTGCATCGAAGGTAGCCTTAACGATATTGTCATTTCGGGACCAGTCATTAATTGTTTTGGGAATATTCTCCAAGGATATTTTAATGCCTTTGTCTTTAATAAATTTAATGATATATTCTTCCACGGCGTTAATCGCTGCAGTTTTTGTTTTCCAGCCACCATCAGGCACGTTTTTATTGAGTATTTTGATAAGTTCATCTTTCACTATAGTGTACGATTCAGCCCTTTTCTTACCGCCTTCTCTGGCAGCATTAATTTTTTTTCTTTATATAGCTCTTTGCCTTCTATGGCTATTAAACTTTCCGTCGCGCCTGACCACATATTTACAAGTTTTAATGCATTAATCAAAAAATTACGACCTTTAGTGCTTTCACCCTTATGGTATAAATGTATTCCCCATTGATAGCACACAAAGGAAAGTGGAAGGTAAGTTTGAGTATCTCCCCGGAAAAATGCGTTACCTTGTACCTCTTCTACATAGTTATCCATTGTATATATTGTGTAGCTCACGGTTACTTTTTTACGTTCATCTTTCTTATCTGCTTCATATATTAAGTCACCTTTATCGTTGACACGCTTACCATTATTATCTATGTGATAACCATTTTTATATTTTTCGACAAGATTTTGAGCATCTTTTGTATACTGGTTAATGCAATTTTCATAATCAATTTTTTCGTAGAATTCATATTTTTTAATCTCATCTGTGCGGTTTCTAAATTCATCTAAAAGCTCTTCAAATAAAATATCAAACTTGTTTTTTTCATTGCATTACCTAAAAAGTGAATGTGAAGTGCTTACAGTAAAAAAATACTTTTAGTTGACGGGTCGTATGATGTTTTAGCTTCTTGTAATCTCTAGCTACCCCCTAAAATGATCAAAAGGAATCATCTATGTCTTTACAAACAATGAAGATTTTACGTTTACGTGCTGTCGTACAAAAAATTGGTATAGCACGCTCAACCATTTATGATTGGATCAATCCTAAATCACCACGGTATGATCCAACATTTCCCCGACAGGTCCAGTTAGGCCAAAAGTCTGTTGGCTGGCTGGCTGGAGTCAGAGTTGGAACAGTGGATTCGACACAGGAAATAAAAAGTTCGGCCCGGAGGGAGTACCTCCGGGAGTTTTAACCACGCTAGGGCATGCCCCTGAATCTCACCACAAGTTTAAGCAAGTAGTGAAATTGCTTTTTAAATGCGAAATTTCGCATATAAGCCCTGTTAAGCATTGTCTTTTCGAGATTCTAGACTATAAAGGCCGCATGCGCGGCCTGTATGGGTTAGCCGATGTTGCGATGGCCAATGAGGTACTTCATCTGTCATGGTGAGTGTTTCGCTGGAGGTGAAGCCGTAACCCTTGTTCCCAGGCAATGTCTGCAATCATTTCAGCATCGGATCCGGTGCGCTCGTTTTCTCCCCTGGATAGCCAGAGTTTCAAAATCTCAGTATTCACGTTCATTTTCTGTTTCCTATGTGTTTGGGAACACTCAGCGTCGTGTCACGACGGTGGAAACGCCAACATAATTTGGTGCGGGCAACGAAATATCTGCCCCCGCTGTTAGCGTGAACTGAAGGTTTAACCTTGTTCCCGGTTGATTAATACATTTTGATGTTAGCAATGTCCGCTTCTGGCACAGGCTGTGTGAAAACTCTGGGCAAAAGCTTAAATGCATGAGGCTATACAAAATCTGAAATTGAACGGCTGGTCAGCAGAGTCAAATTTTACGTATAAGCACGCTTTTCAGCTTTGTTTTTGGCCATTTCTGCGTTCAAAAACGTTTTCACACAGCCTGTGCGTGAAGCGGATATATCAGCAGAGTAAGACTGTGAGACGGCTTTGTTGAATAAATCAGAGTTAGCCGACAGGATGGCTTGCTCTGACACACCTGTTATGCGATCCGGATACTGTGCGGCATACCCAACAACGTCATCCGGTTTAGCGCTTTGACCATCGCCATCGCTTCACCCACCTGAGCATCATAGTCCCGCAAGCTCAGATGGCCACCCAGCAAGGTCTTGATACGGAACATGGCCGTTTCTGCCACTGACCGGCGGTGATAACCCACTTTCTTTTTCCAGGCGTCATTGCTGCCAGTCAGATGCTGATTCGCCACCGCGTGGTTACGTTCATAGTACTTATCAGGCCAGTATTGCGCACCGCTTCGTGGTGGGATAAGCGGTCTGATATTTTTTCTCAGCAACGCATCATGGCAGTAGCGTGTGTCATAAGCGCCATCTGCAGAGGCTTCCCTGATTTTCCTGTGGGTCTGGTTAATCAGCCCTGGTAATGCCTGCGCATCTGTCGTACCGCTGAGCGATAAATCCGCACAGATAATCTCGTGCGTCGCACTGTCTGCGGCCAGATGAAGCTTACGCCAGTCAGCCCCATGCTGTCTCACTTTCCATTCGCCTTCACCAAAGACTTTAAGGCCGGTAGCGTCGATGACCAGGTGAGAGATTTCACCACGGGTTGGCGTTTTTATGCTGATGCTAACGTTCTTTGCCCGTTTGCTGACCAGAGAGTAATCCGGGCAGCGCAACGGCAGAGCCATCAGCTTAAAAATCGAGTCAACAAAGCCCTGTAAAGCCCGAAGCGGCAAGTTGAACACGCTCTTCATCATCAGGACAGTGGTAATCGCCATATCGGTGTAGTGAAGCGGTCGGCCACGACCTTCAGGCTGTGTACTGTCAGTCCATGCGGCAATGGCAGACTCATCAAGCCAGACTGTCAGTGAACCACGCTGCCTGAGTGCCTTGTTATAAGTTGACCAGTTGGTGATTTTAAACTTTTGCTTTGCCATGGGAACCCGATGCTGAAACGACTGTAGCGCTCAGATCCGCCAATCTTCTGAAGGTTCGATTTATTCATAGATGGTCGCCTCCTATTTGCCAAGCTAAATATGTTGTGGTGGCTTTACTGGTCATCGATTGCAGCCATAGATCCGGACTTTGCCGAGGTGATGTGAAACACCTCTGTCCCTGATGGAATACGCTGATGGAGGCCTCTATCAACAAAGCGCTCTTTCAGGAGCCTTGAATAAACCGGGTTTTCCCCATCGCGGTCTGACCTGTCTTGCCATCACTTCATGCTTGCCTAGGCAATCGATGGTGTTGTTTCTGTCTTACTGACTAAGACGCTTAAGCGCTTATTATTGGCGCACAGTACTCCCTCTCCTTGGCCAAGAGCGCCCACACAGTCCGCGCATTCTTGTTAGCCAATGCTACCGAGGCAATGTTGTTATTCCGGCGCGCCATTAGTCGGTTAGCCCAGCTCGATACGGCATCCTGTTTACGTTTGGCCGACTGCAACACCGCCCTGGCACCATGGATAAGCAATGTCCTCAAATAGGTATCGCCTCGCTTGCTTATCCCGAGCAGGACTTGCTTACCCCCACTGGAGTGCTGACGTGGAACCAATCCGAGCCAGGCAGCCAGTTGTCGGTCATTCTCGAAATTATTGGCGTTACCAATGGTCGCAATCAGCGCGCTGGCGGTAACAGGGCCAATACCAGGGATCTTGCCGATACGCTGGCATAGAGCATTTTGTCGATAGCACTGCTCAATCTGCTTGTCGAGTGTAGCGATGACATCGAACAGGTACGCCATGTGGTGCTGTAGTAGACTCAGTTGTGTACGAAACAGGGCGGGTAATGAGTTATCCGCATCTTCCATGAGCTCAGGTAACCGTCGCTGTAGCTGCTGGATCCCTCGGGGTACTACAATGCCAAATTCGGCCAATAACCCCCTGATTTGATTAGCTTGCGCGGTCCGCTGTTTGATGAAACTCTGACGACTCCGGTGAAGTGCCAATACGGCTTGCTGCTCAGCGGTTTTGACCTGCACGAAACGCATGTTAGGTCGAGTGACGGCTTCACAAATAGCTTCTGCGTCTGCAGCATCGTGCTTATTGGTTTTAACATAGGGTTTGACGAACTGAGGGGCCATCAGTTTGACGTTATGGCCCATCGACATCAGTTTATTGGCCCAGAAATGAGCAGATGCGCAGGCCTCCATGCCGATCAAACAGGGAGGGATGTTGGCAAAAAAGGAGGTCATTTGTGCCCGTCTGAGTTGTTTGTTGAACAACCGTTTGCCGTGCTCGTCAACCCCGTGGATCTGGAAAACGTCTTTTGCCAAATCGATGCCAATAGTTTTAACGTTCATGATGGCCGCTCCGTTCAATTAGTGACGATTTATCGTCCCACTGTGGCACAAGAGATGGGAGGCGACCATTCCATTAACAAAGCCCTGTGAGACCCCCATGCTCCTACCCTGAAGTGTAAATTTTAATCCCATTAGAGTTAAAAGCAGCACCACCATTAAAGACAATCGCAACACTTTTAACAGCTCTAGTGAGGGCTACATACAACTTGGCTCGTGAATCATTGGTGAGTGCAGCGTTATTATCCTGAAACCAGAGCAGCATAGGTTCGGTAGGAAAGATGATCACACGTTCAAATGTCAGACCTTTAGATGTACCAAAGGTGAAGACAGGATAACGTTCATCAACAGCGCGTTTTTTATCCCAGCGCAACTGCACGGGAGCATACTTTTCTAGGTAATGACTCAGTAATTTTGCAGGCAGCAGGAAGACTCCGTCGTGACCAGATATTTCACGAACGTTAGAGGCTGAAGGGGCAAAAGCAGGATAAAGTTTGTTGGCAAAATCATTGATTTCATGAAAGCATCGAAAGTTCTCATTCAGCGTTTTATCATCGACTGTAACTCCTGCCGCCTTGTCATCAAAGAAATTCACGATGGCAGCTTTTTTGTATTTCGCATTTTTCTCGGTATTGACGGTACTGTAAGTTGCCTGACGCGGGTCGCCGACCAAAGTGATTTTAATAGGGGACCTGAACAGTGTTTGAAGAATTTCAAGATCGTAACCAGCGAGATCCTGAACCTCATCCACATAAATTTCATCAAAGCACGACGCTAGCCGAGCGATGACTTTGCCATTCGAACTCTCATCACAGCGAAGGGAGAGTTTGGCTATTTTATCGGAGTAAAGTTTAAAATCAGAACTGAAATAGTGATGCCTGAAATCTTTCTCCCCCCAGTAGATGGGTCTCCCCGCTGCCTTATAAGGCTTTACACCGGATTTGCTGTTGCAAAGGAGCATGCCTTTGACGTCATGGTCAAATAAACATCCCTGATAGGGTTTTATCCAGTGCTTAATCAGAAAGGAAAACCAGGTGACTACGTACAAATTAGGCGGGACATATCCATTATCTTTAATGATTTTGACATTTATTTCATCCCGGCATGCCTCGGTGAACGTGGTAATCAGAATACGCTTGCCTGACGTGGCTGCTTTTAATGCTTCACTGACCACAAAGGTGCTTTTACCTGCTCCAGCAGAGGCAATGATGACTTTGTTCATTTGATTGCATCCAGAATGTACTGCGGATACTGTATCCTGAGCGCCGCAGTATTCTTATGGTTAAATATCTTCAATGCGCAATCTGTTTTATTCGCACGCATGTAAATGCGTAAATCATCATCAGAAGTATGTGCAGTCCCTAAAACGGCATTAAGGTTTGCCCTACTATTCACCTTTAGTAATTTAGGCTCAAGCGTATTGTAATTGTATTTTTTTGTACCCACCATCAGCGTACCGGTATCAACAATTGGGTCAGCACAGATATCAATGTGTGGTTTTTTATTTGCACCCAGATAGGCGCTGTATTTTTTCTGGATTGCGGCACTATCACCATCATTGTCTGTTACAACGCGAGTGGGCTTGTCGATAATCGCGGCTATTTCCAGAAATCTCAGAAACGAAATCCCCACTGAAATGACTTCGATTCCGTCCTCTACGGGCAGTCGTCCGTGGTTCGCATCCATGTAGGCCTTCTGAACCACAAGCTCGTCCGAGTCGCCTTCAACCAGAATCGCTTTCTTACACAGAACCATTCGAAGCGTGTCGTAGCCCGCAATCTTTTCGAAAAACTCTTTCGTGCCTGGTGTTAGCGAAGCCAGCTTGGTCGTCTTGCGGTTTGAGAGAAAAATCAGATCACCAAGACCGAGTTTGTTCGCAACGAAACTACTGTGAGTTGTAATGATGATCTGTTTACCTTCACAGTTGTCTTTGATGGTTTTGATGAGCAGATTAAGCTTGGTGTGCGATAGGTTATTTTCAGGCTCTTCAATCAGAATAACATTCGACTCTTTCGCTTTATTGTGTGAAAGCGCCAAATTTGTCTTCACAATGTTTTGCTCGCCCTTTCCAATGTAATTAAACGGAACATCATCTAGACAGGTAATCAGACTCGATTCCCATGCTTTTTGAGAGGAAAGCTCAACCGAGATAGTGACCTTTTTACTTGTGATCTTGCTTGCACTGATAATTTTCTTATTGATGGTTTCGATAGATTTGTCTGATATGAAAGCTTCTTTCATCTTACGGTGCGACTGAGAAATGCTAATGACCTCATCGTCCGTCAGTAAATCCTTGATTATTCTGCTGATGTAAACATCTGATCCATTGCTGCCTTTGGCCGAGGATGAATCGATAAATGCAGACTTGAGGGGGATGTTGCGCGATAAAAGTGACTCCCTGTTGAAGCCTTTCCACTCAATATCGTAATACTCGATAGGTAACGTTCTTATATCACCTGCTTTTAAGAGTGCTTCATAGGCAGCCTTATAGTCCTCGTTGAACTTGATTTTGAACACAACTCCCACTGAGGATGACTTCAGGCAGTTACCGTCTCCTTCGAGAAAAACGGTGTCAGGCGTTTTTTTAAAGTGGAGCTCAACGAACAGCGATGGCGGTGGCAATTTAGCTGCGGTTGCAAGACTGACTATATACTCCCTCACTAGTTGATCGTTAAAGAGATACTGGCTAATGTTGTTCTTAACAGGCTTCCCCGCATACAAACCCGTCAAGCCCAGATTGATCGCCTCAAGGATAGTACTTTTCCCAGCTTCATTATCGCCAACGATAATGTTCACTGACTCATTGAACTCGATGCAAAATCGGTCTTTGAAACCTTTAAAACCCTCAACAATTAGCTTTGTGATAACCATCAACATCTCCATTGTCTATTATACGTATTCAATTCAGGAAAATATTCCTGATGAAAAGTGGATAGGTATTTATGGCGGCAAGTTCACTATCAACCGAGCTATTGACCCATTCCCTTTTGATTAAAATACGCCAATGTTAGTAATGCCTCTACCAACTGTTGGGATAATTGTGAACTTCCGCTTCACGCCCTGAGACATTCGACAAGCTTTTTATGGCCTAAGTAAGGGCGAGTGTCGCGCTTCGAGAGCCAACAAATACTTTGCTTCATCGTACTGGGTTCTGGTCTTCCAGCAGCGGTAAATGATCCTTATCCATTTGAATGCCAGAGCCCGGATTGCAGATTGGTGAGATTTTCCTTTTTCTCGCAGTGCCTGATAATAAAGTCTGGCAAGTATGATGAATTAACCGTCTTGGCAGCCCATTCAACAAAGGTCTGCCTGACGAACTTGGCAACACTGCCATCGCCAGTGACCCCAGGATTTCTGGCCACTTCGTTCTGTCACCGGTGCAATACCTGCGTAGTTTTGAATTTCTTCAGCGCTGTTAAACCGGTCACGGTTATCACCAAGTGCAGCAAGCATCCGTGGACCCATTCACGGCCCCATGCCCGGAAGTGATTTGAACAGCCCCGCGTCTGGCAATGTGTCAAACAGCGTTTCGATTCGTTCGTAATAGGTTTTGATGATTTCACTCACGACTGTCAACGCCAAGATTTATGACTGTTTTTCGCCATTTTTAATGTCCGCTATTTGATCACTTTTGTTGCCCGCTTTCCGCCATTTCATCTTCATTGATTGGCGTTGCGTTTTTAGCTAGGGTGTGTCCCGTAATTATTTTTTGTACAATCCAACGCCTACTTTAACCAACGTTTTCACACAGCCTGGGCACAAAGTGTCAGACACGGAGTGACAGGACGCTAAGAGAGAACCAATCTATTTCAATTAACTGCAATGAAGCTGCTGTTCAGCCGCACGGCCAGAGCCAAAGACGTTCACCATCTGATAAACAACTTCTGCTTTATTACGTTGCCAACAGTTACACCTTATCCAGGCTCTTCGAAGAAGGCGGTATCCCAGCGAAGCACATCGACCACTACCGTGAAATAGCGGTGAAAACAGTGTTGCGCTATATCGATTCGTAGCATAACGTGCCATTATTAAGCGAGATACAGACGCTGTTGCTTCCAGTATTCGATACCGCCTAAAATGCTATCCGCCCTAAGCCACGCTCTGGCAATCAGAATCTGCAAATGTTGGGCGTTCAGAGCGCTGACGAGCTGTGTACTTTCGGTTAACAGCTGCACGATATACGTAACAACATAGTCCCCCGAATCCAGATATCCTTTACTCCGCTGCCTTTCTTTCAGCAGGCTTTGGCTGCCCTTAGGCCAGCGACGCCGGAGCGCGGAAAGCAGGATATTGACGTAATTAATATTTGCCAGCACCAGGTCTGCGATGCGGTCTTCTTCACGGGCAGTACTACGTTCAATAAGATAAAAACCGTGGATTGCCGGGCCGTGCCGGGTATAAAGATTCGGCGGACTGCTCTCCCGGTAGAGCAAATTCCAGACCTCGCCGAAGGAAAATACCTCTTCATCATAAAAAAGAGCGGCATGGCGAATGGACTGCATTTCCATACTCCCCTGCAGATACAGAGGCAGTTTTTCATTCTCGAGCTTCATGAAATACTGATAGAACATGGTGCAGATCTTTTCGCCCAGGCGCCGCAAAGGTTTGCTCTGCCAGAGGCACCATCGCTGCCACCGTTCAGCGATATCGAGCAAACAGCCAAACGCGTCGATTTGCTCATCAAGTGAGAGTTTGAGTGGGTTCCTTAACCACCGCACAAGATAAAATAAAAGCGCTTTTGCAGGTTTATCTTTAGCGCGAATTAGGCCTGTACGGTTCACTTTGCTGACTTTTTCGTTCGGTGATTTTAGATAGTTTTGTACCAATAGCGCCCTGGCAATAAACCCTCGGGAGTAGTAAATTTCAGCTTCAAAAGGCGTCAACAAATCGTCATTTCCCAGCAGGCGCTTCAAATGGCGAAGCTGCTCCTCGGCCAGTTGGCCAAGGCCCATAGAGCTGGCCAGCCGGGCACCGGTAAGGTATTTCTCTTTCTTTGTTGGGGTGTAATATTCTGCCAGGGCAGTTCGCCACCAGTCGCTACCGTCTCCGGGCTCCACCAATGTCCTACGGGAAATTCCCAGCAGGGCAATCAGCAGCTCTGATGTTGGCCCGTACTGAACCTTCATACCGCCAAACGCTCCCTGCCAGTAGACTTTCGGCTCGCTATTTTCCTGCTCGCTCAGCCGCCAGAACTCCTTCTCCTTTCTCGAACGGTGATCAATCCATACCAACCGAGTTGCGTGATCCCCGTTCCAGCGCTGGCGGATCCAGTGATTAATGTCGAAATGGTCGGTACCGCTGTAGCCTGCAACCACCATTAAATCTGCCTGAACGGTTACCTGTTCGAGCAACGTTTTGATCACCTCCGGCAGTCCGTGTTCCAGATCTGCAAGCGTTGCACCAAGCGACGCAAAGTCGCGCTCTATGGTGCCGTGCACTTTTATGATGCCCCAGTCTTCTCCGTATTCCCGGTACAGGATGTCTAAGGTTTTGGTCTCAGGGTCGATAACGTGCACAGGGATCTGATGACGACCCGCCTGTTCGATACAGTCATCAAAATTGGTGGTAATACACCAGCCATGGTGCTCAAGCAGGTAATCGGCAATCAGATGGTGATTAGCATTCGGGGGACGCTTGGAAAAAATGCGCAGCAGTTCGCGTGCGGCATCGCTACGCTCGACGCCTTCAATGGTTGAAGTTTCAAACGCTTTATCAAGCACGTGTTCCAAGCGCGGCAGGCTTCGCCCCATCCACTGCTTACATTGGCTAAACACCGTTTTAATTTCTGAGGCTGCGCTGCTGTCAAGCAAATGGTCGAGCAGCGCTTCTGTTAGTGCGTTTCCGCCGGGTAAGTGCGTGGGGGACTCTATGGAAATCCCAGCCCCGACCATCAACACAACCTTGCCTGGGCAGGGCCGTTCGGGCGTGAATCCCTCCCAGCCAAACCACCAGTGCTCCATCTCCATTGTTTTCTCTCCGGCTGCGCAGAAGTGTTATTTATGTCTTAATTATCCAGTAATTCAAACCACCCAAAAGAGTGTCAATAAGTTGCGTATTATCGTGAGTGAGATAGCTCAATTACTCACCGATCTCCTTCACGATAATACGCAATTACTTTGAATCAATTATGATGAGTGCTTATGAACTCTCTTTTAATAAACTCTATTATATCACTCCAAAAAATCTCGTTTTCTTCATTAAAAATATCAATCATCCCACCTCTGAGGAATATTTCAGAAGTGAAGTCTAGCTTGTTGCTAAGATTTGAAAAATACAAATGGTGGTCACAAGCAGAGTTCATAACACTATCTATCTCAGAGTTAATTCTATCAACAGTAAAGCGTGTTAAGAGGCATCGCTGTCTCAATACTGATACCAGTTTGTCTTTATTTATTGCAATATAATGAAAAACAGTGACATCTGGGTATGTATCACCAAGATACATTGCATTATTAGGAAGTTCTTTTACTCCAGGGCGACCAGATATATCACCATCAACTAATGCAATCGATGGAACTGATATCGTCGGATTTGAGTTGTGATATTCACTTACCTTTAATACATTTGGATAACCTCCTGCGGTATGAACTTTTATACCAGGGGCCAAGTCAGGAATATAGCGATCAATTGCATTTTCAACCCACTCTTTTGCAAAGGAATCCTCAACATATATTATCTTCCTATTTGTTACCTCCCCCGTGATTGCTCTTAAACTTTCAATGCTTAACTTCCCATTCCATACTTTTTTATTTATTGATGCCCATACTGCCTCCGGAGGAAGTTCATTTATTGCATCTTGAGAGTGTGTTGTAAAAACTATCTGAAGTTTTTTTCTTTTAGAAACATTTTGTAAATATTGAACAAACAGCCTTACTGCAACTGGATGTAAACCATTCTCTAACTCCTCAATTAAAATTAATGAGTTATCGGCGGAATTTTCTATTCTATCAATGGTTTCTATAATGGATGCCTCTCCTGCGCCAAAGTGAAACTGAGAGTATCCTGTAACCCCATTAGCTGTTCCTATATACATTTTGGCTGTTTGGTCAGATCTTTTTCTTATTATTTTATAATTGCTAATATTCTTATCCAAAACTGCTGTGGCGTAAGTTATAGTATTCTCATTCAGCGCTAATTCATCAAAATCGTCTCTATTTCCTGCTATGAATTGCTTGAACTTAGATAACTCGCCAGCAGGTACAGTTCTTTGTATTTCTATATATTGGACCTGCCTGTTGGGGAAGCTATCTCTACGCCATCTAGATTGTTTGAATTTCGCTGTTCTTGTAATATTTCTATCTGGGGTGGTTTCTTTATCTGTTAACTCAATTTCTATCTCCCACTCGCTCATTGATTCGTCACCAATAAATGCTTTGGGGAAAAACTGACTTGGTTTAATCGTTTTATATGCAAGAGCAACTGAACCAAGTATTGTTGATTTTCCTCCACCATTAGTTCCAATTAAGGCTGTCACTGGAGATTTAAAATCTATAACTTCATCACTAAATCCTCTAATGTTTTTCAACGAAATCCTTTTGACATATTTACTGAATCTATTATCTCTGACCTTATCCATTTCCACTTGTAATTCGTTTGGTGACGGTTTCATACTTAGCCTCTAGTTTCATTTAAAGAATATAGAATAAACAGAGCTAATTCATGAGTTTTTCAAGCATAAACTGCTTTTAAAATAAACTGAGCTAGGTCTTGTTTAGTGACTTCTTTGTTCAATTTAGTATCGTTATAGCGACTAAAAATCTACTTGAAGTTTTAGTGATTGTTTTAAAAATGCTAGGTATTGCATCTTTCTTTGCATTTTTAAAGAGATTCCCAACCTTTCCCTAAACATGTGTGGAAGTTAAGGGACACTGCCAGGCAGAGAAGTACGTGAACTGATCAAATCAGCATAATGTATACATTTCCTGTCCAGACCACGGCACAACCTGCGTTTATCTAATTGTTTTAAAAACCTTCATCACGTTGACGGATGTTTAAGCTGCCCACGCCCATTAAAGCGAGACTTGCCCGGACGGGGTAGGCTTTCATCTGAACGCCGCTTTTTGAGCGCTTCATTGTAGCCTCGGCTTCGTTGCCACTGTGCCCATTCAACCAATCCATCCAGTCCCATGTCCGCCATCATCGCTAGAAAACTTTTGCGCCAGCGGTGCAGTGTGCCTGTGCCAATGTGATACTGCGATTGTAACTGCCACATGCTGTCGCCACTTATCATGTGGTCAACGAATGACGCCCATATTTCGGTATACAGCATTCCGGCAAGTGGCGTCCCCGTCAGGAGACTGAATCCCTTGCGGCAGGGGTTACAGAAAAACCAGGGACGATGCCGGTTACGTCCCTCACGACGGCTACTGTAGCCACACGTAGGGCAGGCGGCACGTTCGCAAGTGAGGATCGTGTTCAGCCAGGCTTGAAACTGTGCCCGCTGCGCCTCTATTTCAGGTGTCATCTCCCGGCTGATACGTTCCTGATGCGCCTGCCACCAGTCATACAACGTCGGATATTCACGTTGCATGATGCCTTTCACGATACGGTCCCGAAAACAGCAGGCGTAATCCGTGATCCCCAATTTCTGCGCGATTTTGCTCAGTGGTAGTCCACTGAAACGATACCGCACATAATCCCCCCAGAGTTCAGGGTACTGCGTGTTACTAAAGGGGGTTCCCGTCGTGCGGGTGAAGGTTTTCCGGCAACGGAAACAGGTATAGCCCGGTTTTTGCCCCGCTCTTTCTCGGACTTTAAAACTGTTGTGCTGACACCAGGGGCATTCATCTGGCTCCTTAAAAGGCGCATCCGTCAGATAGGCCAGCAGACGCTCGGCTTCATCGTACAACGTGGGGGGTAAAAAACGGCGATAGTCGTCATCCACGATACGCATCCGTCTTCTCCTATTTATCCGCAGTCAACAATCTCATCGCCGACTTCTCAAGCTCAATCACCCGCGCCTTGTCCGGGTCCAGCTCATTGCGCTTCAGGATAATCCGCCAACTGCCTTTCTGGTTATCCGGCGTGCGGAACTGGGCCACTATCGCCAAAAATTGCGCGTTTTCCTCCATGGGCATGGTCACGGAGGCATTGCTGCCAGGGCGTATCCAGACATCTTTCTCGGCCAGCAGGTCGGCTTTCAGCACATTGCTGGCGTTGCTCAGCAGCGTGGTGTAGTCCGCCTTCTCGAAGGCCTGAGGCTCTTTAAGCTGGTAGACCCACACATTGGTGGCCAGCGGGGTGCCATCGTCATCCGGGTTTAACTCGGCACGGGCCACAAAATCCAGATGCAGGGTTTTCACCTGCTTGTAGAAGATGGATTTCGCTACCGATTTGGTGCCATCGCTCACGCTTTGGGTCAGGCCGCAGCCACTGAGCAAGAGTGCGAGCAGCAGGGGGGATATCAGTCTGTTTTTCATCTTGGTGTTTTCATCAACGTCGTTTTCATCATTGTATTGTCGTGGTGTGAGTCTGAATCTGAGTGTCATTCATCAACGTGGGTCACGTCACGCTGTACCGGGTTGGGGCGCAGGCCCTCATAGGTGCCCAGCGATACCGTCAGGGTATGCGGCATGTCTGGGTCTGGATGGTCAGGTTCATGGCCGAGGACGGCAGTGTACCCTGCATACACACTGTGCTCGCCGTGCCGGGTGCTCAGGCGCGGCGCAGGCAACAGCCTGAGGGGCAGTGTCAGGGTAATATGTGCATCAAGTCGCCAGCCCAGGTACACCCGCAACAGGGTCAGTAAATCGTTATACAACGTGTGCGCCGGGGGTAGCCAACCCGCCGCCTCGGTCTTGTCCTCGGTAAACAGGTCGATTTTCACCGTGCTGTTAATGTCATGACCAACGCCGCCCATGACCGGGCGTTCCCCCAGCGCGATACCCTCGCCAAAGCGGAGTTCTGGCACCGGAATACGTCTTGGGTAGTGAGGTGTCACGGTCGCTTGGGTGTTGGGGGCCACCATGCCCACCAGCGCCTGGAGGCCTTCGGCGGTGCGTGCAGGCTGACGCATGACCCCCAACAGGGCCAGAAAGCGTGACAGTGGGGTGTCAATCTGTTCTGCCGTACCGGAAATGCCCAGCCCCACCAGCCCCAGCAGGCTTTGGGAAATCCTGTCGCTGCCACCGGGTTCAAAGGTGGCCGGGTAGCTGTGTTTGCGCCAGATGCGGTAGAACTGCGTCAGGATACGGTGGTTGAAGATATCGAGAAAATGCTCAATCGTGTCATGCCCCTCGCGGCGTTGGGCAATGTCGTCGATGTAACTGGTCGGCAGCGGTGAATCGACACCGTACAACCCCATAAAGGTGGTGCGAACGGTGGGCGCTGAGGTCGGGTTTTCATCAGGGTGAAGTTCGAACCCCTTGAACTCGCTGGCTGGAAAGCCCATCCCCGGATGGGGGCGCAGACGCACCGGGTCATTGCGCAGGGCGCTGGTGCTGCCCAGCGGCGGGTATTCCGGGTGCGTTTGCTCCAGCCACTGCAGAAAACGGTAAAAGCTGATGTAAGGCAGGCGCTCACCGATGTGGTCATTCAGCCGGGTATACGTGGTGTGTGATTCTCTTTCCATCGCAGGCAGTGTCCCGAAGGGTGCTGTATCAGGGTTAAACGGTTGAACAGGTGGATGTCGGCATAGAGTGCAAAAAAGCGGTTCAGCACACTGCCAAACAGCCAGACATCGCCTTCTCCGGCGAAGCCGTCCGTGTTCACGGTGACTTCAATATCCACGCCTCGCTGTAACCCCCCGTGTTTGAAGTACTGCAAGCGGTGGTGTTTCACCTCGGTAATCGCCTCACGTCGGCGCTGGTTATCCGGGTTATCCGTCCAGTCATACAGCGCCAGCGTGTTACGCAGTACCTCGGCGTTATCCATCATCCACAGAAAACTGCTGCCGAGCTGGCTTAACAGCTTCCAGTGAAAACGGTCACGGTTCGGTGGGTAGCAGGGCAGGCTGGGGGTACACAGGCTCTGTACGGTGACCGGGGTCTGGGTGGTGCTGACCAGGTTGTCGAACTGGAGGTCTTGCACGGTTTTACGCGGCAGCATGCCGTTGGTGCCAATCAGGCTGAGCGCCAGCGACTCTTCCGGCAAGTGGCGTTCACGCTCAAACGCTTCGCCGCCGAGGATAAGCCAGGTTTCGTTTCTGCCCGAGGGGCCACGCCGCAGGCGAGTGTGGTAGTAACGTACCGGACGCTGGTAGCGCAGCATGCCACCGTGATGCTGAAAATGACGAAACGGCGTGTACAGTGCGGCGTCTTCCAGAAACGAGGTGGCCACGCGCTCCACGGCAAAAATTTCCGTATGCGGGTCGTCGTCACGCAACGGACGCAGGGGGTATTCCGTCTGCTGTGCATTGATGCGCAACGGTTTTGCATCCAGGCGGAACAGGTTCACCACCGGCACACAGTGCAGGCGCAGGTGCTGCTCATCAAAAGGGAAATCACGCGGCCAGGGGTGGGTGAGCGGGATGTCCAGCTCAAACCAGGGCAGGGTCTCTGGCCAGTTCACCCGCTCCAGGCCTTCCAGCGCCACAAACATAAACTTCTGACGGAAGGTGAAATACGCCAGCAGATGTTGATAACCGCTGTAGTTGCTGTTCTCCACCGGCCAGAGATGCGCGGCGTCCTCAAAGCCCGTCGCACAAAACCGGCCCTCAAACGGTTGGCTGTCAATCGCTCCCGGCAGACGCAAAGACATCGGCCCGGTTCGGCGGGTGAGGTACAGGTGTAACAATGAGGCCAGCGGAGCCTCCCCGTTGAGGTAGACCGGCAGGCGCGTGAGATTGACCTGCCGCCAGTCCGCCATGGCCCCACATTCAAATCGCAGACGCATGGCATGACTGCCGTGCGGTTCGGTCAACAGGGTGGCACGGGTTAACTGCACCGGGTGAAGCATCAGGCTGTGCGCGGTACGGTAGCGACAGCGCAGGCGGTCATCCCCCACTGGACGGGAGAGCACGTCGGTATGTGCCTCAATGCGTTCACTGAGCTTCAGGGCCTGAATGTCGGGGGCGATTTCCACCACGCTCATCGAAGGCACCGGACGCAGGTAGTGCGGCCACAGCAGGCTGATGAGCCCTTCCGTCAACTCGGGGAAGTCATCGTCCAGCTTTTCACGCATTCGTCCCATCAACAAGGCAAATCCCTGGAACAGACGTTCGATGCTCTCATCGGCTGCACCGGGCGTCGTCAGGCCCATCTCGGCGGCCTGTGCCGGGTGCAGTTGGGCAAATTCATGTGCGGCATCGCGCAGGTAGCGCATTTCGGCGTCGAAATAGCGCAGGGTCAAGTCTTCCATTACGGCTCCCCGTGATTATCGGCAACAGGGTCAGCCGCAACGGGGGAGGCCTGTTCAACAAAGACCTGGGTGGGCAAGCGGAACCCTTTCATTGTCAGCAGGGCCAGTGGCCCTTGGCCCGAGTTGGTGCGCATCATGTAGTTCAGCAGATTACCGTCCGGGGCTTTCCAGGCCAGTTTGTAGGTGCTGTTATCCACCATCGTCACCTGGGCTTTATCCAGCAGGCGGATAAACCCCCAACTGCCGGGGTAGTCGGCGTAGAGACGTTCACCGGCATCGACACTGACCCAGCTCAAGGTGGTACGGGGTTTCCACTGGCTGTCTGGCCAGGTGAAATCCTGCCAGCTCTCTAACTGGTTGTGGTAATCCATCGTCTGCTGGTCGAGGATGAAATTGGTCTTCATCACATCCCGTGACGGTTTGCCCATCAACTGGAACTGTACGCCTGCATCACCGCTAGTGAAGACGACATCCGACAGTTCGCTGAGCTGGTTGAGTGTCTTGAGAAAATCCGGGTTAAAATGCAGCCCTTGTGCGGCAATTGCATCCGGTACCCAGTGACGACCTTCCTTGCGCAGTACGCCATTGAGGTTGGATTTCACAAACTGCGTGATGCGCCCGGTGTCATTACGCAGGTACTGCGCCAACAGGGGCAGGGAGGCTTCACTCTGTTTGTTTTCCGCGAACGGGTAACGGTCGTTAAAGTCGTGCTCCCAGTCGCTGACGATGGCATTCTGCCACTGGCTGTTGATGCTTTGCGCGGTAGGGGACAACACCTGTTGCCAGGCCTGGTCCATCGGTTGAACAAATACCGCCTGACCAAAGCCGCTCCACTCTTGCCCAAGACTCGCCGCCACCAGACTGCCGTAGTCACGGGTGTCGGTTACATCCACCGATTTACCCTGGAAGACCGTCTGTGCCAGCGCCTGCATCATGGCCTGTGGGTCGGCGGTATTGGTGACCTGCTGGAGCTTTAGACGCACACGGGTAACGCGGGTGAGGAAGGTCTGGAGACTCATGGCATTATTGCTGTCACTTTTGTTGTCCATCAGGGCCAGCAACGGACCGAAGGCCACATCCAGCGGGCCGCGTGGCCCGGCCTTCTGGTCGATGGCGCTACGCTGTTCACTGTGCAACAGGTTCTGTGCCGATTTCACCAGCGTATTAGAAAGGGCCTCCTGCTCCTGTCCGGCTCTCCCCTGGGTGTTCAGGGTATTCATCAGCGCCACCAGCGGGGATTGGCGCACATCGGCCAACAGGGTCAACTGGTCAATCGCATCCGACAGGGTGGCGGCTCTCTGCCAGTGCAGGCTGTTGAGGAAACTCAGCCAGGCCCCGGCGTAGTCGGTAAAATAGCGCTCGGTCAAGCGGGCTTTAAGCACCTCCGGTGAGGTGTCTGGGGTGACTGGGGTGGTGTTGTCACTAAGTACCCAGTCGATTTCATCCCGGCGCTGATTGGCCACTTTATCAATCGCCGGTTGCACTGCCTGTTCCCAGGCCTGACGGGTGAACATGCCCGGTACCACATTGTCGGTGGTGAACAGCTTTCCGGCGTCGGTATCACCGGTCATGTCATTCAGCGTCAGGTCAGCGTAGTTACGGGCTACCTGTGCCAGCATCTTCTGGTACAACGCCGCATCGGCATTGCGCATGCCAATCACCCGTAACAATCCACTGCGGGTGGCGGACACCAACGGGGCATCCGGTGCCACCTGCCACTCTGGGTGGGCAGGCAGGCTCTGTGCCATAAAGGTGAGCAGCGTCGGTCCCCGGCTCTGCCACAGACCGGGGCTGACCTGTTCACGTTGCGGCCAAATGCTCATCACGGTTGAGGCGAAAAGCGGTGCATCCATTTTTTTCGGGCGGTTCAGCATCAGATACGCTTTTAACTGGCTGTACACCTCTTTGCTTAAGGCACCACGTTGCTCGCTGTCGGCGGGCAGGCTGTTCCAGGCGGTCAGTTGGTGATGTAACTGGGCTGCTGCAGCATCACGCAACAACGGCAGGGCGCTGCGGGCATATTCCGGCCACAGGGCGGCCAGCAGAGGGTCATTCTGGCTCAGGCCAAACCGGCTGTACCAGGGAGCCCCCTGGTGTGAACGGTACTGCAACTGTTCAATACGGCGTTGCAACTCATCGAGCGCCATCAGGCGCTGCTCCACAGACTGGTGTGTGTCTCCCGCCGTTTGCGCCAGTTGCTGGCCTTCGTTGATGGCCTGGCGGTTGATATGATAAGAGAACCCCACCCCGGCACAGGTCAGGCCGAGCAGCACCAGCACTGCCTGCGTCAGGGATTTTTCCCAGGCCAACCCGACACGCTGCACACGCAGCGAAGGTAAATCCTCCAGAATGGTCTGCCAGGCATTATCCGGTAGCCAGCGTTGTTTATCCGCCCCTTCACGTACCGCCACGGGCGGGCTGAACATCACCCCGCGCAGCGCTACGGCATACGGGCCGCTGAGTAACGGCGTACACAGGGGGTTGAACTGTTCCGCCATACCGGTGCGCAGTTGCTGAGACAGGCGCAGCAGAAAATCGAAACGGGCATTACCTAATCCCTGCTGTACGCCTTGCGGGGTTAATTGTGCGGGCAATCTTTTCAACGCCTGCACCAGTTCATCCGGGGTGCAGCGTGGGGGTAACAGGCACCCCACCGGTTGCGTCTCGCGTCCGACCTGCGGCCAGTCTGTCTGTTGCACCTCCCACAGGTACAGTGGCACCTTCCAGCCCAGCATTTTATAACGTTCATTCACCTGTCGGGCCACGGTATCGCCCTGTGTCGCCTGACGCAGGGCGGCGTCATAGACCAGCACCAGGGCATCGACCGGACGGCGTTTGAGTTTACGCAACGCCAGGATACGTCCGCTGTCGGCGGCAGACGTCACGTTACCGCCCCACAGCGCCACGACACCGTTGGCTTCCAGCCACTGGCTGCCCATCAGGCCGGGGACCGCTTTTTCCACCACACCACTGTGCCCGAGCAGGACCACGAAGCGCACTTTGGTGCGCCAGAGACGCCCGTAACGGTGGTGCAGATAATCCCGCAGCTCTTGCACAAACGGCAATGCCACGTCCGCAGGCGCTTTTTGCCGGGAGGTGTCAGGAAGTTGGCTGAGCGGTTGTTGCCGATAATTGCGGTATATCGCCATCCCACCAAACAGGACTGCCATGCCGGTGGCCCACATCAGGCCTCTCAACAACGGGCTGAGCCCCCAGCGTTCACCAAAGAACAGCAGCACAGCGGCCAGTAGGATACCGAACACCATCATGAGCAGGCTGGCCCCGGAAGGGCGGGATGAAAACGGATTTCTCATGACGTACTGACTCCTGCTGATACGGTGGCCAACAACAACGCATTTTCTTGCGCAAGTACCAATCCCTGTGGGGCACGGTGGTGTTCGGCCATCATCATCATCAGGGTTATCGTAAACCACTCGGTGGCGGGGCCCGGTTTGCCCAGCCAGTGGGGAATAAACTGCTGCGTCGGTGAACCCGGATTGGCGGCAGGGTCCTGCGCACGCAGGCGCTGACAGCGTTCCACCACCAGCCGGTCTTTGGCGGTAAGGGCGGACGCATTAAACCACAGGTCAGCGGTGTTCAGGGCAATCGGCTGATAGGTGAGGAATTGCATCGCATCCTGTTCTATTGTGTCCAGTAACCCGGTCATTGGACGATGCAGACGGCAACGGTAAGGCCCGGTTTCCATTCCAGGGGCAATCAACCAGGCCACGGCACCATCAGTGGCCTGACGGTTGGCATCGTTTTCTGCCCATTGGGTGAACATCATCAGCTTGGCGTGCCCATCTGGCTCATTCAGCCAGTGAGTTACCTGTTCTGCAAAAGGGACCGCCATGGCACCGCTGATGTATCCAGTAATACGCGAGGCAGGCAGGCCCAGTTTTTCCCAAGCCACCAGGAAGGCTGTTTGGGTTGCCTCGTCACCATGATGGGGGAGATACACCGTCACCGGGGAACGGAGTGCCGTTAAAGAGGCGACAAGTGGGGCCAGCAACTCTTCAAACAGATAATTGATAGGTGGGTATTCACCCAGTGCAAAAGCCTGTTCGCCATTGACCTCAACGCGTTCTTCAACGGGGTGGGGTACGTCAACAGGGAAAATAACACTGTAATCGAGCACATCCAGGCCTGACTGTGCCCATGCCTGCCACTCGGCCCGATGCCAGTCGTTTTGCGCCGCTATCCCCTCGGCATGCTCGGCATTAACGCCGTAGCTGAACAACCGCCAGCCCGCAATGCCGATAAACAGCAGTGCGACTATTATCACCGCGCCAAAGGTGACCAGCAGCAAGCGCGGCTCTTTAAGCCAGAACCACAGACCGCAACCAATAGCCACACACAACAGGGTAAGCGAAGAAAAAAGACGCCACCATCCCGCCCACACCAGTGGGGCAGGATGGCTAACGGTATACGGTTGAGGAATGTCCCAGGCCATCGGGCTTATCCTTCAATACTGGTGGTGGGCAGACTGGAAATCACTTTGCAGCCACAGGCACACTCCGCCTGATCGAAAGCTACCTGTTTGCCGTCGGAGAGCCAGGTTGGGGCCGTGCTGACGATACGGTTAATCCCGTGGCCTTTAATCGGGCAGGTGACGATATCGTCAATCAGTGCCGCTTTTTTACCTTCAATGTCCATGGTGGAGGAGGCCGAAATCACTTCTCCACCGCTGGTCAGTTTGTCGCCTAAGCGAATAATTCCTTTTGGCATAACGGGTTATCCATTTATTTGAGCCTTACCCCAGGCGATAACCGCCTGGCGAAGGTGACGATACAGTGTGCATTATTCATTTGGAAGAGCAGGTGGACTCAGACGGCTGAGAACATCAGGTGAGATGGTCAGATCAGGGCGTACAATCCTGACCTGTCCAACAAACACATCAAGAAATTTTGTTGGAATATCCAAATATGTCGTTAAGTGATCTGCACTGACCAGGCGCTGTCCATCGAACCAAAACTGAAGACCTTCATACACATTGTGCACTTTACCATCATAGCCAAAACACTTTCCCCAACAAATATCAAACTCACCAGAATCACTAGGTGTTAAATCAGTAAAGTTAAAATACATATCAGACGTGGATAACGCTGAGTTGGGGATGTTCTGTGCTGTACGGATGTAGAATTGAGTTTCTGAAACCCATAGGGTGTATTTTAAATTATGAATAAATGCAATGATAAAATACATGATAAGTATCAAGGTGATAACTATAAACTACCCATTGGTCTCTATTCCCCTATAACGAGATTTCATCGATGAAAGAGGTTGATCTCCCAAAAGAAGAAATGAGAGAAACCAGGCAGATAACACAAAAAACGAACTGGCGAAGAAAAAACTCAGCATGATTTTTTTAAAGCTGTTCTGATGGTAAAGGTATTTGTCCATGCCCATTTTTTATTAATGAATGCTCAGGTTTTTTTAATGGTAATATGAACAATAGGGTATGAGTAAATATAGCCCCAGCCAGAACGAAGTTTTGAAAGCATCGTGAAAAACACCTCTGTATACACGGTTGGTTAAAAATGTGTTTCTTCGAGTCTCTGAGGTTTACTTTTAACTGTAAATGTCAATGAATAAATTTTTGTATTAATAACGTACCCAGGGTAACCGCATAAGTGCGTGAATTTCGACCAGACTGGTCGGTGTGCAGCCACGCGCTGCCTGCTAAGAATATTATCTCTGAATACATTCGCATAACGATTTTTTATTCCATGTTGTTTGCTTTTGGGTAATAATAAAAGTCAACATTCTCCACAGTATCGCCGCGTGGCACTGGGATTGTTTCATTCTTAGATGAGGTGCGTTCACCTTTTTTCTCCTTACTCTTTATCACTTTTATCGTATGTTTATCTAAATCAAGGTGTTTCCCATCAGGAATTTGAAGTGCAAAACAGATTTTTTCAAATAAATCGCCAGTTGCTCTGTTTTCGTTCACCGCCATGCGGTACATGCCGTATGCCATAGCTGTTGTAAGAGCAATATATGATAATATTAAATGAAGCCATTCTTGTGCATCAGGATGGCCAAAGATGGCAATGGGTACAGCGAATAATAACCAGAAAATAGCACTTATTTTTAATGATTGCTTGAAAGAAAAAGATTGGCTACCTGCATTACTTCCTGGTGTGGTAGATATGGTTCCTTGTTGAGGATTGGCAACTGCATACATTTTATACTCATCCCCATCTGGCATTACTGCCATCTCCAAATAATCACCCACCTGAATATTGGTTTTATTCAACCAACCAGAGAATACCTTACCGCCAATCCTTCCCTTAACGTAAAGGCATTTGTACTGCTTCCGTCTACCATCATTGAGTCTGGCGAGAGGTGTTGCGCCAGCAAAAAGCTGCGCCAATAACAAGAAAACAGCCCCTTTATTATCCCGCTTAAGCTTCTCTTCCGCGCGTTGTATCTCCGTGCTGTATTGACTCGCCTCAAAGTAGCCAATCACCTTTTTGAAGGAAACTTCCTCTAGGACACCACTAATTTTGAACAAGGGCTTGGTTGGCGGCAGCTCAGGGAATGGAGGGAAGCTATTTTTTTCTGCTTCTACCTGTTTAATATACTCCTGCGCTCTGACAACGCGAAGTCTCGTTTCCTCAATATATTCACGCTCATCCTTCTCCTGGGTCGGTTCTACATTTTTTAACGAGTGAACTTTATTGTCATACTCATTAATTTGTCTTTTACGATTTTCTAGATAAATTCTCAAACTACGAAAGCATCCCTCTAGTCGAGCAGGATCTTTGTACTCACTGCGCAAGCAACTGGTGTAATTATATAATTGACTGTCTGTTTCATTTTCCATGTCTGATCCCTTTCAGTATTTAAGCCTGCGACGATTGTACACATCCTGCAATGTTTTATTGTTTTTCTCTTCTGCACTCTTTTTTGCTTCATCTGACTGGGGAAGGTTGAAGACTTCCTGTATTGCTTTTTGCAATATTTCGTCCTGCTTTTGCAATAATGCTGTAACTAAGCCAGCAGTTAGAATCATGGTGTTATGATTTTTTGACTCCTGCCCGAATACCGACTGCTCACACCAGGTCTGAATATCATTATCGTGAAACGATTCATACAATACTTGCACAATGGTAATAGTTACCATCACTTGCCAGCTTGCAAGAATTCCGATAACCCGTGTTGCACCAGCACTTATAGCTTTTGAGAAAACAACACTCTCAATACTGCGTTTTCCCAACACCTCTAGTAATCCATCAACAGTGCTAATAGTAAACGCTGTATCCGATAGTAACTTGGCACCTGCCAGAATGGTGGACCATGAACCAATCCCCTTTTTTTCAAACTTACTTATCGCATCGCTGGTATCAAGAATGACTGATATCCCGGCGGCGATACTGCCTAAACTGGAACCTGCACACTTCCACAGTCTTGCCTGAGCCTCCTTTTCAATAACACTTTTATAGGCTTCCTCTATCAATCCTGCTAGCGAACTCGCGGCGAACAAAAGGGGAACACTTAACTTCATACGGTCTTCAAGTGAACCACTACTGCTTTCAGTCAGGCTTAATGCGAACACAGAGTATATTATTACACCCAGAGACTTAATACGAAATGCTTTGACACTCTCTTTATCCTCAGAAAATTTGACTAGCTCATTATATCTATTTTTATAATCCTCTAGTTTACTGCGGCTATTTCTTTCTGCATGGTTCAGTTTATTATTAATAATCCCTTGAATATTCTTCTGTGCATCAGTCGCAAAGATGCTGTTCCCTTCTGGATAAACGATGGCCTCATTCATCATTTTGGCTAATTCTACTTTTGTCACCCCGGAGTCCAGCAGGAAGACTGCTCGCAGGGCTTTACCTTGAAATGATTCGACGACGGTGCCTTTCAGCGCTTCATTGGTGATGGTAGTTAGGGTCCGGTCACCCCAACTCATTACTCGCTGCGTCAGCGATTGTGTCCCCTGGCTACTCGCAATCATGGCACTTAAGGCACGGTCGGCCGCATCGGCATAGACCGATAACTTATCCAGGATTTTCTGTGTATCACTTTTTATCTCTTCACCCATGGAAGGCTGCTTTTGTGACTTTATCTGCTGCAACAGTCCGGCAACGGAGGCCATCACCTCTGGGCAGTTGAAGAACTGATAACGCCAAACCAGATTTTTATTATCCTGAGTTGAATAGCTGTCGATCCAGGCTGTGATTTGTTTCTTACCTGACTCGGATAAATTGATGGAGGCCAGTGCATAACCTACTGCCTCGCGATAGTTAAGGTGATCCTGGGTTTCCTTGGAATGGAAATCTTCAATGCACGCAATAAAGAGCGGGTGCTTTAGCCACAGCAGTCTTAAGTCAA
Source organism: Serratia sp. MMO-28 (assembly GCF_037199905.1). Taxonomy (NCBI): domain Bacteria; kingdom Pseudomonadati; phylum Pseudomonadota; class Gammaproteobacteria; order Enterobacterales; family Yersiniaceae; genus Serratia; species Serratia sp. MMO-28. Next base: position 32,034 of record NZ_JBBCVB010000033.1, on the reverse strand, counting down.
TCAGGATTTTGTTTCTTTCACCTATCGCCTTTCCAAGCTTATGGTCGCTATCTTCAAACGCCGTTATCCAGGTTTGATTAAACTTATCAGAATATTTTTCCCAGACAGCATTGGTTGCTTTTACCTTATTGGCTGCCATGACTTCATCGTAATGCTTGCCTATTTTTTCAGGGGAGGGTTTGGTTTTTTCCAGCGGGTCCCTGTAGCGATCGGCAATATAGCCATCCATCTGCATTTGGATCTGGCGCTGCTTGTTACGCTCTCCGTTACGTTGATCAAACGATTGTTCCTCAGCCTGTTTGATCACTTTCTCCAATCCCTTCATGTTGTAATAGGTGGCATATTCGACCGCCAGTTCATCACAGTAACGCTTGTGCATCAGTGCCATATCGTCACACCAGCCAGTGAGTTCGTGGGCGATACCTATCGGATCATTCACTGCCATGATTAACGGCTTGATGGGGGTACCGTCTGGTTTGATGCCACGCGTCTGCAATGCCTTTATGGTCTCGCTGCTTTTCCCCGCTCTGGCACTACTCCATGGATACAGTGTGGCGCGTGGTCGGAGGGCATCAGCAGCAAAGCTGTAATACGGAGAGGCGTCACTGATCAGACTGATACGCGAAGGGGTACGATCATAAGGCAGTATACCTGCCGGGCAGCCTGGTCCTACAGGCAGGTAATCCAATATGGTTTTCAGATTGGCTTCCGTGGCTTGCGCAATGCCATGCTCTTCTTCCGGGGCGGTCCAGTGCCAGTATTCCACCTGCTGCATGCGTTTCTTGCGCAGTGCCGCATCGTTGCCATATAAATTAAACAGCGCCGGGTTCCATTTATACGGTGAGAAGGCGAGCCAGACCGTGCTCCTCAGCGCAATCTCATCCAGCACAATAAATTCGATGTTGGCGGATTTATGGATACCTCGGGAGCAGTCCGAGCTGTATTTCGGTTGGGCAGCAGGCGCACTGAGCTGTTTCCATAACCCGCCATCCGGGCTGATACTCCAGGCGGCCCAGGTTTTGTTCTGTTCGTAATAGACATACAGGAACCCTGCCCGCATGGCCCGTAGCGCATAGTCATAGCCCCCGGTTTTCGGGAACGGCGTTTCGGGGGTGGCCCAACCGGGCAGCTTTGGTGATATCGTTTCAGGAATAGCCGCGTAACGTACCGGTAATATGGCCGGGCCACAGGGCTGGCAACGGGTACAAATCAGGGGAGTGGGTTGGCTCATGGCAGCAGTTCCTTGCTTGGGTGGCTAACTAGGTGGTCGCATTCATCGGCAAATCGCTGCCAGTCCTGTTCGGTCAATCCGGCTATACGCTCGAGGTAACGGACCTCAGCCGGGTACGTCTCCAGCGACAGCAGGTACTGAAACTCCGGGTGTAAATCGATATGTGAGTGCCAGTACAACGCATGAAACGCAAACATGACACGTTCCTCATGCTCGGTGAGGAGGGACGAGTGCGCGATACGTTGCAGGGCCTGCTGTGCGACACTTTGCAACCGGCTTTCGTTTTGGCGTGGTATCGCTTTGGTCTGCTCACGGTATTGCTGCATCGCTTGATTCACCACCGCGATCTGTTCCAGTCGGGGTCTGTCTGTTTCTGCTATCCCCAGAGAAAAGGTCAGCAACGGCAACGCGGCAGCGGCATGCAAATGTGAGATAAGTTGCCCATCGCCGTTCAGCAGATGCCAACCGGATATCACGCCCATCAGTCGCTGTTGCTGGAAGGGGCTCAGTTGCGTCCACAATAGCGTATTGACTGCCGGGTCGAAGTAACGCAGCAGTATAGTGCCACCACCGGACAGGGTCTGAATGGCAGTGCTGCCCAGTTGCCGGGCAACCACACGGGCAGGGTGTGCGCTGGTGAGCCAACCACAGACCGTGCGCCCGGTCCCCGCGATAAGTCTTGCCGGGTCGGTTTCCTGCAACGCCTGAATGAGACTCTCTTTCAGTACGAGGACGTCATCAGGCTGGTTGAGATCCAGCGTGACCAGCCACGGGTAGTATGCCTGGGGGATTGAACCGTGCAGCAGCGGAACAGGCTCCGGCTGGCGTTCCGTCAGTGCCTGGATCCAGGGTGAACTGGCGTTCAGTTCCAGCTTCGCCGGGTCGATAAGCAGAAAGACGTTTTCCCCGCTGTGGGCCAGTTGTGCGGTCAGGGGCGCAAGCATCGCCTCGGCCTGTTGGGCAATCGCGGCGTCGGAATAGTCAAACTGCACCAGGGTGTCTGTGTGTTCGGGGGTGGTCATTTTTTGTTCCTTAACTCAGCGCTACGGTTGAGCCCTGGCCTGAAGCGGCAGCGTCAATCATTGACGCACAGTGTTCTGGCAGGGACAACGCCGCATTCTGGCTGGCAGGGCCCACTTTTTGCAGCGTCGCACATTTAATCGCTACATTACCGGGGCCACCGATTTCCACCTTGCCGTCCTTGATACGCACAAATGCGCCACCACACTCCAGCAGCAGTTCGGTTTTGGCGCTGACCGTGACCTTGCCGTCACTGCTGGCTATCGTCATGTCCTTTTTCGAGAACATATCCAGCGCATCGCTTTGTGCCTGGATCTGGATGCGGCCCGCTGCCGCAAACATCTTGATGCCCATTGCCTTGGCAAACAGGCTAAGCGTTTCGCCCACTGCGATACGCAGTTTTTTGCCAATACTGAAATCGGCATCCTCTCCGGTGGTGGCGATCAGGTTCTGGCCTGCCGACAATTGCAGGCTACCCGGTGTCACCTGGGCAATCCCTGCCGGAGCCGAGAGCAGTAGCGCCCGCTGTTGCAGGTTTTTGAGCGTCTCGTTCATCAGGCTGGCCTGCTTTTCGATGTCGGCCAACTCGGCCTTGGCCATTTCTGCCGCCGCACGCAGACCCGCCGCTTCCTGGCGGGCCGCTTCCAGTTCATCCAGCGCGGGCTGCATCTCGAGCATCGGGCCATCTGCCAGTGGCTGACCGTCTGCACTGATAAAGACACCTTTCGCCGCACGGAAGACGCCGTGGCCATCCGTGCGCAACTCGTTACCTTCGCCGCGCAGTTCACGTTTGGCGTTGACGTTGTAACCAAGATTGAGTTGAGATTTGCCCGAGTGCTCGGTGGAAATCTTGATATGCTCTTTCTGACGTTCATCAGAAAGTCGAATTTTGTTGTTGCTTGGAGTCCGCAGGACGTTACGCTTGTAGTTCTCAATCGTGACGTGGTCAGGGTGTTTGGAGTCGTGCAGCACATGGGCGATGAACGGTTTATCGGGATGGCCACCATCGAACATCACGGATATTTCGGTCCCCGCTAATAATGGCAGATGCAGACCATACGTATCCCCTGCGTAGGGTCGGGCCAGACGCAGCCACGGGCTTTCATAACCGGTTTTCCAGGTGTCCTGATCAAAATCAAACTTCACCCGGTAACGCCCCATCTTGTCGATATGGCCGTAGGTGTCGTTCGGTGTGATACTGGTGACACGGCCTGGTAACGGCACGGTGATACGTGGGCGGGCTTTCAAGGGAGGGCGATAGTCTACCCCTTCGCGGTAAGCCATGCCTTCGACTTCAAGCTGGTAGCTTGAGCTGCGTGATGCGGCAGAGCTAAACGCGGTGACCAGCATGCCATTGGCAAACGCACGGGTCGTCTCGCCGGTCAATTTAAGAACCTGGCCGGGGGCGATAAAGGTTGCGTTGCTTTTCAGGCTCAGACGGTGTTGCTGGTTCAGTTGGCGCTCATGGCGCAAACGGGCATAGAAGTGGGCGGTTTCGGCTTCACTGTCATTAGGTGTGTTTTTGTCGCCGTCAGTCAGATAACCGTCGGTATAATGATAGTCATTACCGTAGGTGGTTTTGTCATCATCATGGGTGATATCAGCCTGTGCATCCAGCGGGTGACCTGCCGTGCGGTAATTGTAGTCTTTGACGCTGACGGATTTTTCAACCACCTGATGCCGTGCCTGTAAATCCCAGGCTGATTCCAGGCTGCTGTCGTGCATACCCGCCGGATTGACCACCGGCACGTCAACATTGAACTGCCAGTTGCGGCCAGAATCGCCAAACTGCACCACTTCATGTTTGATTTCGTGGTCCATGGCAAAATTGAACCAGATACCGACTTCACTGAGCAGGCTGTCGATAAACTCAAAATCCGACTGCATGAACTGGGTGATCAACTCACGCTTGGGGTAATTACGGCTTAAACGCAAGTCGTACAACCAGCCCGGCCAGTTGTGATTTTCCCGCAGGATTTTTTCCACCACCTCCGGCACGGATTGATTCTGATAGATGGCGGTACGGCGGGTGTTATCCAACAGGGCAAAACGGGGTTGGAAAACAATACGGTAGACGGCTTCGTCACGGGAAGCCGAGAGACGGGAAAAATGGGTGACCACCCCATGCACGGTACGCTGAACTTCGGGGGCAGTGGTGCTGTGAAACGCGGTTTGCGGCAGCGTCTGCATCACAAAGGAGACATCCTTCATCAGCATCGTTGCCGGATCAATATCCTGTTCTGGGCTGGTCAGGATAAGGGTATAACGATACAGCTCGCTTAACCCTTCATGGCCCTCAAAGGACTCAACGTCCAGCGGCGCATTGCTGCCTTTGACCAGCAGATGATAACGGTTCAAGGTCAGCCCGGTGAGTACCGGTGGTAAAGTGGTCATAGTGATGTCCTTTTCAGAAAACCAACATTAACTGACCTGAAAAAGCAGCACGCTACCGCCCATCGCCGTTAACCCCGCAGGCGCATCAGGTCATCTGTGTTACCCGGTATGCCAAACCTGCGCAGCCGGATGTTGTAGAAGTCTACATTTACCCCGGCAGGGCGGATTGCAATAACTGCTGTAGCGAAAGCTGCAACCCAATGATTAACCCCACGGTCGCCATCGCGGAGAGGGCTATCCACAGCACACGGGAATGCAGCAACGTATCCCGAGCGCGTGGGCGATAATGCACAATAATGGGGGTTGGCATCGGATGTTCAAAGGCAGGCACCAATGCATTCAGTGAATCCAGCAACGTCTGGCGTTCTGGCGAATTCTCGCTGAACCGCCCATGAAAACCCAGGCTCAACACCCGCTGGTAACAGGTCAACACAGCCCTGTCAGGGGCGGGCTCGCGCAGCAGGGCCTTGATGCGTTCCACAAGCTGGTTACCTGCATCCAGAGTGGAAAAGAAACGGGCTTGAAGTGGCAATGCATGCCAGGCGAGATTGATCGTACTGTCTTTGCCGTGTATCCCCGGACTCAAGCGGGTGAGGACAGTTTCATCCAGTAAGGCGCATTGTGCGTAGGTAATAGCGTCAATATGGCGTTCTGAGGCACCCCGTTCAGTGAGTACAGCACGCACATTCTCCACCAGCGTTATCGCCTGCTGATGAGACGCGTCACTGACAAACGCAGAGGGATCATTTCTTACCCTTAACACAAACAACCATGTGTCCTGCAGCAGGGTATCGATGAGAGTAACGGGATTGTCAGCCATACTGTCCATGAATAAATCCGACCATACCAGAGTAAAACCAAGAGATTACCATGTGTGCTGAGAGGATAACATAAGCAGCGTTAACCTTAATTTCAGATAATTGACGACTGTCATTTTGAAACAGAGGGAAAAGAGAGGTAACACTGGGTATGTAGTGATGTGATGGACGCCCCTCCATAACGTAGCCGGTGCCATACTTTTACTGTGACAAAAAACGGCAATCGCAGCCTGAGAACATTAATCATTCATGGCGCACGGTCAGTGATGCGTTGTGTGAAAAAACGCGATGATAGCCTGGGTCTGTGGCTGAAAAGGCTCGAGGCCCGGCGAGGGTTCCTGAAAACCACCGTAGCGCTGGCAAATAAACTCACCCAGATCATCTGGCGCATACTGACCGATGGTGTTGATTTTAATATGAACAAGGCTTTTACTGTGAGTTAACTTAATACAGCGTTAAAGAAAACACGTTTCACTGAGTTTGCAGGTGTTAGCGCCAATGATATAAGACAGTAATTCACCATTTGGATTGTCCGCTCCACCCAACATGTTGTTTCCTTGAGGTTCTCACACCAGAAAGGACATCAGCATGCTGAGCAGAGAGGACTTTTACATGATAAAGCAAATGCGCAAGCAAGGTGCATACATTGTCGATATTGCGACTCAGGTGGGGTGTTCTGAGCGCACTGTCAGGCGGTACCCTTTACCTACTTATGACGCCGGATATATGGTCGCAAACCGTATCGAACCAGTACTTGCAACACCCGGGGCGTCAGTTCCAAGGTTTTAAACCAATCCACATTATGAAAACCGGTTAGTAAACTGATGTGGTGGGAGGGGAAATATTCTCTTTTACAAATTGAAGTGCCAATTCATTTAATTTACTCCAAAAAAGAGATTGTGGATGAAGACAAAAAAAATGTCCGTCATCAAATAAAAAAGATTCACGGAGTAAAAAAAGTTTACTCCACTGATTAACTAAGTCGATTTGAAAATTTTCAGTTTCTTGCATTAATGTTGTCGCGACATCAACGTAATGATGTCGCGGTCTGTAATAATCCATCATAGCAAGTTCATAACGTAGAGGTATGCTCATTCTGCACCTCTGGTTTTCAGCAATAATTCCAGTTTCTTCCGGTGAACCAAAGGTGTCGTTTAGATGTTTTAGCATTAAATGGCTTGGTAAATGAGAAACTCGTAGGGGATTTCTCTTTTCAGAATGAAAAAGGCTGGAGGCGCATAAAAAAAGATGTTTGATGCGTTGTTGATCGATGTCGCTAATTTTTTGTGTTACGGCTTTAGCTAGCCATGCGCCAAAACTATATCCAACAATAATGAATTTTTTTCCCTGGTTCGCAATGAGTTGACTTGCCAAGGATTGTGATAATTGCTCAATGGAGGGGATAATATTCTGGATATCAGTAGAATAACTCCATAGATCAAATTGATTATCAATAAAATGGCGATGTTTATATAACAGATCCAGCTTTGCACCTGCATAAGGAAAAAAAATCAATGCATAAATATTACCTTCTGAGCTTCTAAGCTGGCGCAACATACCCATCTCCATAGGTTGCTATATACTGATAAATGGCTTTACTACCGAGAATAAGCGTATCAGTTGCAATCCGCTCGTCTATACCGTGTATTAACTGATTGAAAACGATGCCTGGCGGCATAATCATCGGTAAAAAACCATAGGTTTGTATGCCCAGCCGGGAAAAATGCCTACCGTCTGTGACGCCCGGTAGCAGCATAGGAACAGGATGAGCATCAGGAACCATTTCCTTAAGGATCCTACATAGTGATTCATATTGACTCATCTCTGGAGAGGTTTTTTTTTCGGCCGTGATATTGAAGGTTATCTCCTCTAGTTTGACGCCACAGCGAGAGAGTTGTTTAAGCAGGATGGTCTCATCCCCTGGTTGCAGTAGCCTGATGTCACATTCGATCGTCAACGAATCAGGGATAACATTTCGTTTCAGACCCGCATGTATGATGGTTGGCGTTATCATCGTTCGTAACAAAGGTTCAAAGACGCGACGTCGGGAACCAAGAAGTTTTAGTCCTAACGGGATGGTGGTTCTATGTAGTAAAAGTCCAAGAACAAATCGTGGTATTCCTTTGAGTTTATTTCTTAACCCTTGAATCATCATTTTTACGCTGGGCGTGATAGAGTAGTTTGGCTTAAGATGATTAATTGCATCCAAAACTTTTGCAGCCCGAAATATGACATTGTTATTTGAGGGGACCGAAGCGTGTCCTCCTTCTCCGAAAAGTGTAATATCTACGGAGCAGTGGATTTTTTCTTCGACTTGGATGGGTAAAAAATGTTGTCCTGCAATATAAAAGCTAAATGCGCCAAACTCGCCGATTGCATGTTTAACACCGGTAAAAAGATCATGATGTTTATCGCATAAAAAACTTGCGCCGTATTTTCCACCAGCTTCTTCATCACTCACTATGGCTAAAATAATATCCGAGCTCCCCGGTTTTTTGTGATATTCAAGGAATGCAGCAAGCATCATAGCGACACCACCTTTCATATCAAGTGCACCTCTTCCCCACAAAAAGCCGTGCTGAATTTCTCCTGAAAAAGGTGGGTATGTCCATTTTTCATCTTCCACAGGGACTACATCTACGTGCCCGTATAAAAGCACCGGTGAAGTATTCCCGTTCCCCTTAATTCTGGCGATCAGATTTGGTCGCTGCTGGTCAAGAGCGCATATCGTACTCTTGATACCGTAGTTATTGAGTAAGTTCTGAATATAGTCTATTGCCGGTTTTTCATTACCGGGTGGGTTGATGGTTGGGATACGGATCAGATCCTGAGCTATTTTAACTACATCGATGTTAGTAGTAGACATGTTTATACAGTGGTTATCCTTGTTAGGTTGCTGGCTGCAATTTTTATTCCCCGTCCGTGGGGGTATTATCATGAGTTACAGCAAACTCGAATGATAAACATCATTGTTATTTTTTCTAACGTTCATTATAGTGCAACATCATAATTTGATGAACGGGTCTCAACAGGGATATCAACCCAGTGACGATGTTTCTCAAAACTATAGGTCGGTAACGAAATCCTTTTACGAGGACTTTCGTAATACCATTTTTTCAAATCAATATTAAATCCGTTTAACCACAATTTTGCTGCAAGTTCCAAGATGGCTTTTTCCGGATTAAGGTAGTAATCTTCTAGGCCTATCTCAAAGGTATATGCATTATTGGAAGAAACTACAGTATATGGGGCTTTATTATACAGATAAGTATCTGGGTTATTATTCGGATATTCACTGGTCATGATTTGGTAAATCTGCGCTGCTGTTAATTTCTCCCCAGTACAAATCGTTTTTTCAAGAGCAGAAGAGTAAAAATCACGCGGGGATATTTTAATCTCAGAATGTTTCAACCACTCCAGTACTTTATCCTGACTATCTATGCCACCATAAAAATGAATGATTCGGAATAGTTCAACTATATCCTTCACATCGAGGATGTTGTTTAATAACAATAATGTTGCCGGGCTGGTATTGTGAATATCTGTAACGACTATACCGCTATCGATGATATATTGAGCGAGGCATGCATCATTAAATAGCACTAGGAGTTCAGGTAAATAACCATCCAGTTTTGTCGACGACTCATTAGCATGAAGTGCGACATGTAGTTCTGGTACTTGAGTAATATAGTCGTCCAATTTTTTTCGTAGAACACTATTATTTTTATAAAATGCTACGAGTTTTGTTACTGAAGTATTGTCGCGAACCAGCACTAAATTTAGACCTTGTGTCGCAATTTCCACTAGCTGATGAGACGTGGAAAAATCACTCATCTTCCCGTCTGGCCCGACAATCGCATAACTTCTCAGTCTAAGCTGCTGGCGGCCCTGGTTTAATGTAAATGCGACATCCCCTGGATGCGCGGTCTTGTTGTGAATAAAGTTCAGCAATTTCTGCTGGTTTTCCTTTAGGCTTCTCGAAGAGTGAGCTGAAAGCATCAATAAATGATATTGGTGGTGATCTTCGGCACTCTTACTCTCCGGGGCTTGCTCAAGAATAGCGTGAGCATTTGTTCCGCCGACACCATAAATATTTACTGCAGCGCGTCTGGGACCATTACGGTGTGGCCATGGCATTAATCGATCGCAAACGAAGAACGGTGAGCGTGAAAAATCAATACCAGGATTAGGCGTACTATAGTTAATTGATGGTGGAACCTGTCCTTCTTTTAGGGCCGCTACGGTTTTACATATTGCCCCCATTCCTGCTGTAACATTCATATGGCCAATATTACTCTTTACTGATCCTAATGGGATAGACTGTGGCTTGAGTTGATAGCGGCTGTAAGCGGCAGTTAACCCGGCGACTTCTATTGGATCACCAAAGAGGGTGCCAGAGCCATTAGCTTCTAGCATACCAATGCTCTCTACAGGGATTTGCGAAAGTTCGAGTGCAACGGATGAAACATGCTCGATACCTTCTGCACTTGGCATTCTGAACAATGCTTTGCGATTCCCGTCATTATTGATTGCTGTAGCGCGGATTACTGCATGGATATTATCGTTATCCCGTAATGCATCGGTCAGACGCTTCAGTAATATAACGCCAACTCCAGAGCTGTAAACGGTTCCGCCGCCATTGGCATCGAACGATCTGACATGGCCATCAGGTGAAATAATACTATCAGGCTCATATAAATAGCCTTTCACTTGCGGTGAGTAGATGGTAACCGCACCCGCCAGCGCCATATCGCTTTCTCTAGCTAGCAGGCTTTCACTAGCTAAATGGATTGCGGAGAGAGAGGTGGAACATGCTGTTTGTACTGTCATACTGGGACCGGTCAATCCCAGTAGCCAGGATGTTTGGGTGCTCAGAAAATCTTTATCGGTCATCACCAGATATTCAATTGAGTTGAATCGGTGTGAGAGACTCCGATCGGCATGGCGTAGGTTATTAAGAACATAAGTATTAATTGCGCAACCTGCATACAAACCAATTGCACCAGGATAGCGATGAGGATCATATCCCCCATCCTCCAACGCTTCCCAACATTTTTGTATAAAAACTCGATGTTGCGGATCCATTAATATCGCACGCTCAGGTTCGATATTAAACAGTTCATGGTCGAAGTATTCTACATCTGTTAAAACCCCCTTTGATTTAATATAATTTTTGGCGTACAAGCGATCCGAACGTACGCCAGCTGCCAGAAGTTCTTCATCAGAAAAATGCTGAATGGTTTCTGTTCCATTTGCTAGCACCGACCAAAGAGCAGAAAAATCCTTTACCCCAGGGAATTGACATGCAATACCAATAATCGCAATGGCATTATCATCATTGATACTTTCATTTACCACATTATCCTGTTTCATTGATTATCCTTTTAAGCGTAAACTATCTTCTTTGCCCACGACGTTGGCGGGCCTGAAGACGACGGTTGGCTGTTTCAGATGTATTCATATCTGGCACGGAGTGGTTCTCTTGCCTCGTCATCTTTTCTTCAAGTAAACGACCAAGCTGTTCCGGTGTAGCGTAACGGAAAAGATCGGCGACTTGTATGTTTGTCCCAAATTCGTTATTGATGCGAGTTTGTAGCTTAATAATTTCGAGAGAGGTTCCACCGAGATCGAAGAAATTCGCTTTTATATCCGGTTTGGGGATCGCGATGATCTCAGCAAAGGTTTGGCAAATAAAACTTTGATACCAGTTCTGTGAGTGCGAAGAGCGATTTGTCATTGTGGGGGCTGGCAAGGGCAGAGCTTTGCGATCAATTTTACCATTTGGTGTCAATGGAAATTGCTGCAAGATAATGAATTGTGTTGGGACCATGTAATCAGGAAGTTTGCTGCGAAGTACCTGTCGAAGAACGTCAACATCCGGCTGTGTATTATCAGAGGTGGTAAGATAAGCCACTAACCGCTTTCCTTTTTTGCCTTGCTGGATAGCAATCACTAAGGCATTCTTCACATTGGGAAGCAGCATGAGTTGATGCTCAACTTCTCCGGGTTCAATTCGATACCCATTGATTTTTAATTGGAAATCTTTACGGCCAAGGAATTCAATTTCAGCGCAGGGTAACCAGCGGCCAAGATCTCCGGTGCGGTATAATCGCTCGCTGGTAACGGGATGTGTAATGAAAGCTTGTGCGGTCAGTGTGGGATTTTGCCAGTATCCCATGGCAACCCCCGCACCACCAATCCAGATTTCGCCGGTGGTAAGACAGGGGCATGGTTCCATGTTTTCGCTAAGAATATACATAGTCTGATTTGCCAGTGGGCGACCATAAGGAATGCTGACCTCATACTTGCGTTCTTCAATCAGGTGATAGTTCGACCAAATCGCCGCTTCTGTCGCGCCGCCCAGCGAAACTAGAGTACAATCAGACGTTATCTGCCGGATTTGTGCAGGAAGATCAACTGGAATCCAGTCCCCACTGAGCATAATAAGGCGCAGTGAGGCAGGTAACCGCAGATGGTTATCAAAGCAATATTGCATCAGCATTCGCATCAACGCAGGGGCGCTGTTCCAGATAGTGACCTGATATTTTTCCAGTAACGTTAGCCAATGAGCAGGATCGCGTAGGTGTGCGGGATCGGGTAAAACCAGAGTACCGCCTTTTGCCAAGACGCCGAAAATGTCATAAACGGAAAGATCAAAGTTCAGTGATGAAATACCAAAAACAACATCTTTCTCATCAACACTGAAAAGATCGTTAATTTCGTAAATTGTATTGGCTGCGGCTGCATGCGTTATCGCCACACCTTTGGGCTCCCCGGTCGAGCCTGAGGTGAAAATGATATAAGCAAGATCGTAAAGAGAAGACTGGGTTGATGAGGATTCAGAGAACAAATAAGATAAATCGCTACCGGAGGTCACTGTGACACGAACATTTTGCTCATGACAAATAGCGGCAAGTCCGTGGGATTGAGCGAACGCGAACTCACAGGTAGTGAGTGAGAGAATTTTTGCTATACGTTCTGTTCCCTGGTGAATATCTATAGGAACATAGCTGCAACCTTTCAGATGACAGGCTATGCACGCTGCAATTTGATCACCGGATTTGTCCAGCAGGATAGCGACAGGGCTGCCGGAACCAAGCGTATCAGGAATCTGGCGTGTAAAGGTGTAAACCCGCTCCTGAAGCTGTTGCCAGGTCAACATATAACCGTTTGCACTAACGATCGCAGGAGCATCCGGTTGCCTGAACCACTGTAAGGTAAGTGGAGATGATAGTGTCTCAAGGGCAAATGTTTTGCGGTAGCTATTAGCCTGACTTTGCATCTCCTGATCGGTATCACTTAGCCCGATATGTAATGAGGATTCAGAGAATCCTTGTGTGAGTTGCCCCAGTTTTTTGGTAAAACAAGTAAACATCTGGTCAATGGTTTCTGGATTAAACAGATCTTCCAGAACATCCCAATAGAGAAGTAAATTTCCCTTCTGGTCTTCTTCACATTGACAATCCAGCCAGACTTGAGGCGTTCTTGAAATACCATAGATTTTATTGCCCAGCCAGTCAGGGAGATCTTCAGACGAGTGGCGAATTCCCAGCTTACTGGTAAATACCACAGGGAAAAGATGCATCCCATCTTCATCAGTTGCATTCTGATTTATTTCCCTGATTATTTCGATGCCAGCTAGGCTGGTTTTCTCCCATATTTTCTAGTAGATGGGCTTTGTTTATCTCGCAAAGCGTACGCAGATTATGGTCGCCGGAAAAGTCCATCGGCAGGAGAAGCAGCGAGGTAAAATCACCGACGATATTTGGTACATCCTGATGCCAGCCTTTTCTGTCAAACGTGGTTAAATTTAACGTTAGCTTTTTATCAGTGCTCCAGTGCGAGATAACTTTCCCCAATAATGTCACCAACAACACCGTGGGCGTAATATTGGCCTCTTTAGCGTGAGTCTGTATCAGTGACCATGACAAGGAGGGTAAAGTGTGTGATAGTCGGTTAAAATGAGGCGTGGTGATGCTCTCAATGGTTTTGATAAGAGGTAACTGAGGCGCATTGAAATATTGCCCAATCAACTGAGCTTTTTGACGAAGATTCTCACGGTATGCCGGGCTTTGTTTCCACTTTCTTTCAGCAAGGACGTAATCACGAAAATGAATTTCGCTGTGGGAGAGTTGTTCTGTTTGGCCCGAATAAAAAGCGTGTAGATCGCTCAGAATGATATTCCAACTCCAAGCATCGGCAATGACGTAATCTATACGAAAATGTAGCAGGGTTAACTCAGAACTGAGTACGGACGCTTCGAGCAAGAATAAAGGCCAGAGCATTAAATCAAACTGCTCGTTTGCCAGTTTGTCTCTCTTCTTTGTTAGTCTCTCCTGTTGTTCAACAACCGAAAGATGGCTCAAATCGTCCACGTGAATATCATACCATGGTGTTTCAGCAGGAGACTGCTGTAACCATCCTTCAACTAAACGGGTTCTTAACCCGGCATGATGACGAATAACTCTATTCCATGCCGCTTCGAAACGAGAAAGATTGAGATTGTGTGTCTGATACTCGTAATAGGACTGAGAAGCAATTTTTGACTGGCTTATTGCCTGCTGGCGGCCAGCAACGTAAGCAGATTGAATATCATTGAGCGGGAAAGGTGTGTCAGTCTGTGCTGAATCGGCCGTTATTATCGGCATTTTTTCTGCATCATTTGGTACTAATGCCACAATCGCGATGACCAGTTCTCTAATACTGGGGGCGTTTATTATGGTTGCAAGTGGAATCAGAAGTTGATACTGGCTGTGCAACGTGCTTTGCAAATGTAGTGCTTTGAGGGACGTACCTCCAGCTTGGATGAAGGATAAGTCCGGATTAACAGAGACAGTACCCAGCGTTTCATTAATGCAGGAAAGAAACAGCGGCGACACTACTGTGTTCTGCATCTCCATCTCTGGTCTATCGTTGAGGGTTAGGGCTGATTCGTCGAGTTTGCCGTTTGCGGTGAGTGGAATGGTGATGGTTTCTTCGATACGCTGAGGCAACATATATTGTGGAAGAGCCTGTTGCAGATGTGTATAAAGCTGTGCGCAATCAATGCCATCAAGCTGCACAAATAGTACAAGCAGTTGTGTGTCATTAAACCATTTCGCTCTGGCAAATGCGACGCCGGGCAAGCTAAGTGCGGAGCTCTCGATATCGCCAGCTTCTACCCGGTAGCCTCTGATATTCAACTGTCGGTCTTTACGCCCGGTACAGATGATTTCGCCGTTGCTCAGGTAATATCCCCAATCACCCGTCACATAGTCTTGCCCCGGTTGATGGGCTGAGGGTAGTGGGAGAAGTTCGCCTCTTGCATAATAGCCTTTTGCTAGGTGGGGTGAGGCGATTACTAGTTTTCCAGGCTGACCTACAGCTGCCACCTTTCCAACAGGATCGAGAACATAAAGTTTCATTCCTGGAGGGGAGGTTCCCAGAGTGACAGGGCCTTGCTGACTGCGATCGGAAACAGCATGCATCAAAGCGCGTTGGGTTTCGGTTGCGCCATATAGTGTTACAACCGTTGCATTGGGTGCGGCCTTTTCCAGACGCTGAATTTGCTGACGAGTGATCGTTTCCCCTACCAGAAACAGATAACGGAGTGCTGGTAGAGAGGTTGCGCTATTTGCTTCAAAGGTGAAAAGCTGCGCGACTGAAGGGGTTAAATTGGTTACGGTAATACGCGATTTGCGGAACCAATCACTAAACAAATAACTTTCGCTAATGATATTATTCTCGGGAATAACCAGTGTTGCACCTGTCCACCAAGCGGTGAAAATATCTCTTTGCAATGGATCATGCGCCAGACCAGAAAGAAGCGAAATTCTGTCACTCTGGTTGAGGGAAAACTGTGCTTCCTGCCAAGGCAGAAAAGCGGACAAACCATGATGCGACCCTAAAACTGCTTTCGGAACTCCACTTGTCCCAGAAGTAAAGGTTAGACAGGCTGGATCATCAGGTTGATGCGCAAGAGGTGGTAGCGTTGATATGACGCACTCATCCTGGTCCAAGGCTCGTTTGAATGTTTCTGGGGAAAAAAGGGTGTCGTAGGGTGAGTTTTCCCTAAGATCGATAAATTGTGTATAATTTGCTATCGATAAAACTTTGTCGATACGCTCGGAGGGCCATGAACCATCAATAATTGCGAAAACCGCATTAACGCGAAGCGTTGCCAAAATTGCGGTCACCAAAGAAGGCGTTCTAGTGGCAATGATCGCGACAATATCTCCGGGCTGTACGCATTGTGCAACTAGCTGTTTACCAATGCAGTCGGCCTGATTGACCAATGCTTTCCAACTGATGTGGTATTGACCAAACTCAATAGCAGTGCGCTCAGGCGTTACACTTGCCCACCGATAAGCTTGTTGAACAACACTTCCTTGCCAGATACAAGGTTCCGGCTGCTGCCACATTGTCGCCGGAATCAATGTGCAATCAGCCAACAACTTCTGCCTGTCCATGGTGACATATTGCAAAAGCTGGAGTAATTGTTCAATGAAGCGAGCGGCTTTTTCTTGACTAAATTTACCTTTTTTCCACGTAAGAAGAAGGTTGCTTTTCTCTTTTTTTTCAATGATATAAAGTGTGGTGTCGAAATGAGCAGTTTGTGCCAGATGCGGAGTCAATTGATAGTGAATATCACCGAAGGTTCCCTGATGATGGTAATTAGGTAAATAGTTGAAAAAAAACTCAGGGTTAAACCGTTGCCCGATTTCATCGCTGTCATTTACCGGGATATAAATGTCGCACCCGCCATAAGCTTTAATCTCTTCAATAGAGGTGGCAACGTTTTGGCAATAATCAGTAAAGTGGCGTGGTGTAGTGATATCAATTTTTACCGGTACAATGTTCAAGTATAGCCCAATATTATTGACGCTACCTGGCGCATCTCTTAGAGCTAATGGCGTCCCCACTAGTAGCTTCTGCTGACCGCTTAATTTGGCGATCAGTAAACCGTATAGACTTATCCAAATAACCATCGGAGATAGGGAAAGCTGTTTGGCTATCGCCAGAACATCTTGACGAATTTTATCCGGTAAAATGTACTCAAAATGTCCGTTTTTTTCCGGATAATCCGTTTCTCCAGGTAGGTCTGGGGTACTTGTAAATTCGCTCAGAGAGGCAAACTGTGTTCGCAGGTTTGAATATGGAAAATGCTGTTCGATCCACGGTTCGAACATCTGATACGAGGTACAAGGAGCAAGATTAGGCTGGATAAATCGCATGCCAGCATCGTACATTGTACTTAACTCATTAACCAAGATATCGAGCGACCAGCCATCAAATATAATGTGATGGGCACAAATCAACAGTTCAGAACCAGTGCTTTTCCCTTGTAACTGAAGCAATGCGAACCGGTAGAGGGGAGCATTAGCGTCGAAGTTGCGTGAAAGAAACGCTTCCCTGTGTATCTGCTGTTCTTCAGGACCGCAAGGAATGATTTCAAAAGGCAAAGTTTCGGGCTCTTGGTAACTTGCCCCATCGACGAGCATGCCGTTCTCGAATTTTAGCCAGAAAGCATCATGGCGTTTGGTCAGATTGAGCAGGCAGCGTGCCAGTAATCGTTCATCAATGTCGCCAGTGAAACGGATTGAGGCATTAACAGTGGGCGGTGATGCCAACTGCGCTAACTGATCCAGCATCGCATAGCGCAGTTGAAGTCGTGACAAACCGGTGAAATACTTATTGTCTGTAACCGATTGGGGAGAAAGAATAGACGCGCCAGAGCGGCGAATATTATTCAGCATCTCCCCCAGCGTAGAATCGCCCTCCAGCACCTCATTGGTCAAAGAAGTGCCGAACCGGTGGTTGATTTCCGATGCCGCTTTCATTGTTGATATAGAGTCTACTCCCAATTCCGGCAGGGTTTTATGAAGCGCGGAAGGGTCTACCTGTTCAATTGTGTAAGAGTTAATAATGTCGAGAAATATCTGTGTGGCATCATCAAGTGGCATGTGTTTAGGTTCACACGAGGTTTGAATCGCCCCCTTGTCCGTCGGGTAGACGCCGATAAAGGAATGGCAGAGATCGCTAGCTATCTGACGACAACGGTGGCGCTGAATTTTGCCGCTTGTAGTGCGTGGGAGTTGCCCTGGAGCTAGGGCAACAATGCGACCGACTTGTACACCAGTGAGATTAATAACCTGCTGATGCAGGTTACGTGCAATCGACAGCCATTCATGGCGATACTGGCGGCTGATTTCTATCGCTAGACCAATGCTTTTTTGGCTATCATTCTCGTATTCAAAAGCGGCAACTGCATTGAAAGCGACCCGGTTTTCCAGATCGGAAATGGCATGCTCAATATCCTGAGGATAGATATTTACTCCGTTAATGATAATAAGGTCTTTTAAGCGCCCAGTAACAAATAATTCGTTGTGATAGATAAACCCCAGGTCTCCGGTTTTCAGCATGGGATTTTTTTCATCTCCCAGCACATAGCCAAATGGTTGCTGCTGAAGTGGGAGTCGATAGTAGCCTTGGGTTATCGAAGGACCTGCAACCCAAATTTCACCGATTTCGCCTTCGGCTTTTACTTGTCTGGTCACCGAGTCGATAATTTTTATGGTCGTCCATGGATGTGACCGGCCACTGGATACCCAACATTTTTTCTGACTAACGTCATGTTCGACAACCTCTTTTTCCATAACTACTGGTAACAGGGAACCTTTTCCTGTAACAAAAAGCGTTGCTTCCGCCAGCCCGTAGCAAGGAAGGAAGGCCTCCTCTCTAAAGCCATACGCGCCGAACTTCGTATAAAATTTTTGTAGCGTGTTGTGCATAATCGGTTCTGCACCGTTAAATGCTACCTGCCAGCAAGAGAGATCGAGCGAATTATCTGGTTGAAAGTTTAGGCATAAGTTATAGGCAAAATTCGGTCCCCCTGAAGTTGTGATCTGGTAGCGTGAAATGGCGCGCAGCCAATCGCCAGGAATGCGGGAGAAGTGCGCTGGTGACATAAGCCAACAAGGAATCGCAGCGTAAAGAGGTTGCAAAATGATTCCAATTAAACCCATGTCATGGGTTGCAGGTAACCAACCGAGAACGCGTGATTTACTATTGTGACCAAAAGATTCTGCGATCATTTTCTGGTTGGCAAGAATATTACGGTGAGTAACTTTCACTCCCTTGGGACAGGATGTCGAACCCGAAGTAAACTGTATAAATGCGGTTTTTTCACTATCAGGGAAATTTATCTCAGGTTCTTCTTCATCAATATAATCACCATTCGTGATTATATTGATATTGCTTTCTAGGGCTGTACAGACATCCTTAATTTTCGCGTAGCTCTGTATTGTTGTTACCAATGTTGTTGAGGCACAAATATCAGTAATTTGTTTAAAACGCAACTTGTTGCGTTTTGACGGTAACGGGATAGGAATAGCTACTTTTCCGCTACAGGAACAGGCTAAAAATGCCGCAATAAAATCGAGACCTGGAGGAAAGGCAAGAAAGAGTTCTTTATCCTTGATGGCATTGAATTTACGTACCCAGAAAATGATTTGTTGATAGAGCTCGCCATAATTCCAGCTCGCTTCCTCATCGAGAGCATCATTGAGAAACGTATAGGCTTTTTGCTCAGGTAAATTTTTACATCTGTCAACGACTAGCGCAGTCAAATTTTTGTTCTGCATTCTGCGTGCTCCATAGAATAATCGAATACATTTTCGTTGTTATCTGGAAAACAGGCATGGCAATAGACAATGAGCTTTTGGGTTTTATTGGCCAAAGAGAATGAAATTTATAATCTAAAAGTGAAGATAGTGTCAAAAAAACGCCATTAAAAATGTTAATTAAATGTATTTATTTATTAAATTTTGTGATAATTAGTGCCTTTGATGAAAATGAATTTTCTATAACTAATTGTTATTAATGAATTTTAATTGTAATTTGAATTGGGTGAGAATTTTTTTTGACGTGGTTTTTTTTAACGAAGTGTTAACTTGGTGGCTGGAGTATTTGAAAAAAGAAAATTCGCTATTGACATGGATGCCGATGGATTGTTTTATGTTAATAAAATGTACTAAAGATAGCGGTGTCACTGAGCTAATACGTGATTTTTTAACATAATTACTTTTTAATGAGAGCTATTGCACAAAATATGCAAAAGAACAAGCAGAGTTTTCATTTGGACAGATAGTTGGGGGAGTAGATGTTTTAGTTACGTTGGTTGCCTATGAGATTCAAATGACTTGAAACAAGATGATTATATTACTGATATGTCCGACATTATGGCGTCTGTGGTAGGAAATAATCGAGGTGGCTTTACCTCCGATGTCTACTATTGACAATTTAAAATTTTATCACCACTTCCGGTCTGTCTATGATCAAATATGTATTCTTAGTACGGGTTCCACCGCGTGCGTTTCCAAATCCATATCATGAGTGGTTCCCAGAGTTGATGCCTGAATCTGCACTTATTATCCATGCAGGTCGATTTGACCTGTGGGGTATTGGTGATAGTTATCAGGAAGAACTCCGTTCGAAATATGCAAAGTGTTACTTTCTTAAAGACTATGATAGTACAGGTGAGTTGGAACGGATTGTGATCGACCTCAATTCAATTCATCCACTACAAGCAATTATCGCTCAGAGTGAGTTCGATATACTGCGTGCCGCACGTTTGCGTAAATATCTCTCAATTCCAGGCCTTTGGTCCGATGCTGCTGTGTTGTTTCGAGATAAATTAATCATGAAGCAGGTTGTAGGACAACTTGGACTACGTGTACCTTGCTCAGCCCAAGCTGCATCATATACTGATATTTACGAGTTTGCCCGCCATCATGGTTTCCCTATTGTAGTTAAACCTCGATTGGGAGCAGGTTCCATAGGTGTCCAGGTAATCCATGACGAGGTAGAACTTGAAACGTTCGCTACAACACGGTTTCTGCATTCGCTCGATGACGTTTCTTTTCTTATTGTAGAGAAGTTTGTCACAGGGGAGATGCTTCACGTTGATGGGATCGTACAGAATGGTCGTGTGGCGTTTGCTGTTCCGTCTCGCTATATCAATGGTTGTCTTGCATTCCAAGATGGTGATTTCGTGGGTAGCGTAATGCTCGATCGTGATTCACTAGCTTACGCACGCGCTCAAGCATATGTTAATAAATTAGTTGTTGGATTACCATTTCCCGCAATAGCATCGTTTCATATTGAATTGTTTGAACTACCGAATGGTGACATAAGCTTATGCGAAATAGCTATCCGAACAGGAGGAGCGAGGATTCGCGACACCATAAAGCTCATTACTGGTTTCGATCTGGATCGATATGTTGCAGCAGTCGAATGCGGGTTGCCTTCTGAACTGCCGTCTAATGTAAGTAATAATTTAGCCGGTTTTGGGTTGATACCACCGCGCCGTGGCAGGCTTTTACATGCACCAACCAGCATCACTGTTGAGGGCCTTGTCCAATTTCAGTTAACTCGTATGGATCTGCCTCAGGAGTTCAATGCTGCAAACGCAAGCATAGATAATATTTGTTCATTTATTGTTCGCGGTGGCTCAGAAACAGAAGTAAAAAATCGTGTGTATGAGGTTGCAAATACAGTGTCGGCGAAGCTTGATTGGCAAGAGCTCGAGGAAGGGACTGCACCATGAAGAACTCGTCTGAGCAAATTGTTTCAAACACAGTACCGGAGTCGCTCACAAATACTCGGTTTTATTCTGACCACCAGCTAATAATAGCTGCATTGCTGGTTGGTATTGCTAGTACTTGCATGTTCATAGGCGTGAGTGCTAATGCGTTGTTGTATGTAATCCTACAACGCTATCTTGATATGCAATGGGGCAAAGGTTTTGTGATTGCCGCATATTTTGTCCCAGCCATTATTGGCAATCGAGTCTTTGATGCAATCGTCCAGAGACGCTCCCCAGCAGTGCTTGCGAGCGGTGCAGCTCTTATGACGGCTGCAATGTTTATACTACAGTCAGTATCTATTCAGTCTTGGCAGACAATGCTATTGACACGTGTAGTACAGGGCCTGTGTGTTGGCATCTTTGTGCCTGCAGTCATGATATTAGGGCGGCAAGCACTTGCTAAACGTGGAGAGTCTGCATTCGGTATTTTCTCGTTGTGCATTCCTTTGGCATCCATAATGGGTCCAGGCATTGCCGAGTATCTTCTCTTGCGATCCGATGTTTTTCATCTTTTTATTGTACTTGCCATTTTTTGTACCATAGCTGCGATACTCTTAATTACCAGTAATAACTTATTAAGACGCTCAACTAAAGAACCAGTCTTACAGAAGCCCTCGGCCAATATTCATATGGAAGAATCTTGCCATATCAGCCGCCATCGTCAGTTGTTCTTGATTGGCTCAATCAGTATTGGTGTAGCTGGTAATTTGATTAGTCTATTTATAGCCCCTAAAGTCATATCCGACCATTTGAGTAGTGGGTTATTCTTTTTATGTGCCACCATTACGCTCGTCATCGCACGAGTCGCAATGACTTTTTTCCCAGCTATACGCTTTGGTTCCGACGCTATTCCTCTGTTGAGCGCAGGGCTTCTAGCCTCTGTTTTGCTTGCTTTTGCGCCTGTATCTCATGCATTCGTATTACTTGGTGCCGTTGGGTTTGGTTTCTTTCATGCTATGCTCTTCCCGAAATTGATCTTCCTTAGTAAAAGTAACTCTTCTTCGCACGTATATCGGCACATAGGTAACATGAACCTTATAATTGCACTATGTGGCTTCAGCATTTCGATAGTCATTGGAGCATTAAATGACCACTTTAATGTTGGAACACTTGGCATCGTTATTAGCACCTCAATATTAATAGGAATACTCTTGTTCCAAATTACTTTGCGTTTGATCAGACAATAGATATAAGAGCGAGGCAGAGATATCCCTTAACTGTTTTTTTGTGCAATCTGATATATGTTTCAACTACAGGAGTTTTTTGATTTGATCCGTTATGATTTCTCTTATTATGCATGTGTGCTGATTTACCCCGTATACTACCCTAAAAAGGCACTTCCAGAGGTAGTCATTCCTACTTTGCATATAGGCAGGTGACGGATGGGATCTTTTAGGGCTTTGTTAGGTTGCCCTTCGCCCGAGTGGTGCCGTCAGGGCAAATGCATGAAAAAACGAATTTAGAACATTAAATATACAATCTTAATTCTAAGCAGGCAAGGTGTGACTGAATACCGGCCTGGTTGATTAAAATTGTTGCATTCATGCGGTTACTCTGGTGGTACCGTACATGGAAAAGAATTCACAACTACTCTCATTAGTGCCTAAGCTCAGGAGAGATAAATTTTGGACGAAAAGGAGTTAGTGGGCAGGGGGCTTTCTGGCCTGTTTAGGTACTTAAATTTATCTGGTGATATACATTGTAGGATTACCACCGAGTTTTTGTCTTGGCGGTGGGAGAGCTTATGAGAATTAATACATGAGCCTCTGTTCAAATAGATTGGGTGGCTTAAGTGGGAATCTGAAATTACGTTCGAAAGCTGTATTAACGGATAAAGCCTATTCAGGCCAAAAATATTTTCTACCTAAGAATAAAATCAATCATTCTTTCAAAACGAACGAAAAAATCAGTCGTGATGGGGTAAGTACTTTACACGATGTTGTACAGAGCACACAGTGTTGTAGAATGTTGCTGTGGTATTTAGATAAAATCGTCGTACCGCTACGTCCAGAAAAAACTGACAGAAGCTATTTGAGCATGCTTAAATAGGATTCTAACAAGTTATTTTTAAGCGATTTTTATGTTAAAGAACATACCTTAACACTGAGTTAAAACATCAAACGATAGGAGGATTACTATGGACCAATTTAATGGCTCTATCCCCGCACTTGTAACTCCCTTGGAAAATGGCAAGCTGAACACTACCATCCTAAACAATCTGATCGATTGGCATGTTGAGCAGGGATCCTCAGCATTAGTCATATGTGGGACGACAGGAGAGAGTCCGACTCTCAGTCATCAAGAGCAAATCGAAATAATTGCTCATGCCGTAAAGATGGCTCGAGAACGTCTGCCGATCATTGCGGGTACAGGGTCCAACTGCACTGCTGAAGCAATACATCTCAGTGTTAGTGCCCAGAATGCGGGTGCGAGTGGTATTCTACACGCTACTGGCTATTATAATAAACCGACACAATCACAAGTAATTGAGCACTTCCGTGCGCTTGACGAGATGGTGTCATTGCCAATCATCATATACAACATTCCTTCACGCACAGGTCAAGAACTGCAAGTCGAAACAATTGCTGCACTTTCAGAATTACGCCATGTCTGCGGTATAAAAGACTCAACTGGCAATGTGGCCCGTGTAACTCAGGAACGACGCGTAATTTCGAAGCAATTTTCCTTCTTATCTGGGGACGATAGCACATCATTAGGCTATGTGGCACACGGCGGGCACGGCTGTATCTCAGTAACTGCCAACGTGATCCCAGGTCTCTTTGCGCGAATGATCAAGGCTGCTCTTCAGGGGGATTTTGCCACTGCATGTAAGATACAAGATCGCATGATGCCGCTACACGAAGCCCTCTTCCTTGAACCGAGCCCAGGCGGAATCAAGTATGCAATGTCACGTCGTGGTTTATGCCCTAACGAATTACGCGGGCCTCTCACTCCAGTGACTCCAGCGGCCCAGATAGCGATAGACAAAGCCCTAAGACTCGTTGACGAGTAAATATGTCAGCAACACAGATATAAGACCGTAAAGGGGAGATCATTAGGCCGTGTTGTTGACAAATAAAGTAATGTAAGAATCGACTTTGCGGGATAAATCGAATTTTTGCTGTTAAATTGGCTCTGACCTCGCTCCTTCTGTCAGATAAAACAACGAAATACCGTGGCAAAGCAAAAGTTCAAGATCACCAACTGGAAGGCTTACAACAAGACCTCTATCACTTTAGGGGAGATGAAGCGGCAATCCATGCCATGCCGGGCACGGCAACATCGTCTTTGCGGGGTCGCCCGCAATATTATTCCAATATGCCATAACCACCGTATTGATGCTGAAACGGATTTTCGGCCTGACACATAGGGCACTCCTAGTGCCGCGGTGACTTCAATTGTTCAGCGTCGGTGATACTGGGTCGTCTGCTGCATCACTCGATGACACTGAATATCAAAGGAGAAAGTTATCGTCTGAAAGAAAAGCGCAAGGCAGGAATGTTATCAAAGAAAGTCATGTACAACTGGCTAAGGCTCATCTGTCGTTGGTTTTGACATAATTGACGACCGTCATTTTGAAACAGAGGGA
Source organism: Serratia sp. MMO-28 (assembly GCF_037199905.1). NCBI lineage: Bacteria > Pseudomonadati > Pseudomonadota > Gammaproteobacteria > Enterobacterales > Yersiniaceae > Serratia > Serratia sp. MMO-28. The sequence continues at coordinate 7,357 of NZ_JBBCVB010000033.1, read as the reverse complement.
AAAGAGAGGTGACACTGAGTACATAGGTTTTAGCGGTGAGACTACAAGTATGGGGGTAATACCTGTAGGTAACGATTTGTTAAGGGCTACTCCACAGGCATCACTCAAGAGGGAAACTCGTGCAGATTGATTGCGCAAACTCGCGACCTTCCAGCCTGTTCCCTGGTAGGTAGAACATCGGTAATGTAGTCAAATGGTACCAGATATATGATGAGGTTGAGAGCTAAAGTGCCGCTTAAAATAAGAAATCCACACTTTAGTTGACGAAAAAGAGAGTTTTTGGCATAAATTCACCCTTGTTTGCACACTTTATATTGGCGTTGTGTGTGGTCAGGGAGGCTAAAGTAAGTACATGGTTTGTTCTGAAATGCACTGGAGTGTTAAAATTATGCAAGACAGCATTTCTCTTGTTCCGTCATGGCCTCAGACCCCATTGGGTGTAGAAAATTTTGGTAAACGACTCGAAAGCGTGATGGGCAATGAATCCATCGCATCTTTCGCACGAGAATGCCATGTTTCGGCAGCGACCGTCAGGAAGTACCTCAAAGCAGGTACGTTACCAGGTATTGATAACATTCTCGCTATATCAGAGCATACTGGTCGCTCGCTGACCTGGCTCATTTCTGGAGAGGGGGAGGAGTACAGCGATAAACAGAGTCAAGATGCAAATCGCCTGTCAGATGAAGAAATTGCGAAGTGGTGGTGTTGTATCTCAGATGCACTGACAAGTGACGATAAAATTCGTGTTATTGCGGCCTTTAAGCAGGGGGGGCTTAACGCCTTGTTTAAGCCAGATCTCATTATCGGCCCGCTGAATAAACCAAAAGGTCGCTAATTCTCAAAATTTCATCTGTTAAGATTCCTGCTATTTTCTGCTATTCGTAGCAGAAAATAGCAGGGTATAATATATAATAAAATCAATCCCTGTTTATATTTATCATCTGAGTAATGCTTCCATTGTGATTCCTTTCTCTACTAATAGAAATATGCCCATGTTCCTCAAGTATCTTCAGTGCCCTGTCAAGACGCGTACCATCTCTTAGCTGATACGGTCCATAACGTCTGACTCGTGTTTTAGCCATACACTGACTAACGTTTCCTGGAATTATCGGGTTTTTTAATAACCAATGATGGAGTATCTTTGCATCTCTATCTTCTTTACCAACCACTTGAGTTAATAAATTTACAATCTGGCCATAATAGTATTTGACAGCAAAAATGACATGTTCCAATGTGCATTTATCGATCTCTTTGCCTTCAAACTCACAAAAGAAGTGAATAAGGGTAGCTAGTCTGACGACATTCTCCGGTATTTTAGATAGTATGCCAGGTAAGGCATTGTGTTTATTTTTGTCTATCATAATTTGGTTTTCAATATGACGCTGAAACTCAGTAAAATAAACCTCCGACTCATGTGAGAAATGTAAAATCTTTGGTGGCGTATTTTCTGCTGTTAAAGTTAATAGCTCATTAATCCGCTTATAAAAATGTTCCAGGTCGTCATCATCACTTTTAATTCCTGACTGATAATTCCGCTGCCCTTGTGTCGATGTTGTTACTGACCATAAGCACCGAGCAAAGAAACCATTACCTATGGTACGTTCTCCTCGCTTTCTTATAAAGCTGTCAAACTCATTTAATTGCGTTAATATTAGCATTACAAACCGACTGTCGTTGATGACAAGTCGGTGATCTTTACGTTCAATATCAAATGAGGCACCATCCCATAGTTGATTAAAGAAAGGTGAATTATTAAGTGCTCTCCCATTTAAAACCCCACCACCCTCATCTGAAAATAAACCTGCAGACCCTATGTTCTCTGACAGTCCCTTTACGATAGCTTCATATGTAGCATCATTGTAAATCAATTTAGGAAGCTTCGGTGGTTCTGGTTTCTTTGTATAGTGTACTCTTAGCCTTTCTTGTTCAGCAGTATTATCAAGTCTTTGCTCTTCATTTTTCCTGATAAGTTTAATGATTGATTTATTGATAGCCTTCCATGCCTGCAAGTTTGCGTCATACAGATTAACCTGTTCTAAATACGCTTTTTGTGCTTGTTTTTCAAAATCAAGTATGGGTTTCATTACTTGATTAAAAACGGCTGTTTTTCTCTCCCCTGATTCAGCTATGACAACATTATACAGTGAGACCGGACTTACTCGTCCGTCGCTATACTGAAATATAACCAATGCTTGAGATGCCAGCGACATCGCACTCAAGCATGTCCCCATAATCAACTCAACAGGAGCCTGAGTCCTGCCAGAGATGACTTCAGTTACACCATTAAGTTGCGGTGGAAAATGCTCTTTTGGGAAATCGGTGTTTTCGGGCATATAATTCATAAAAAACTCCATTTAAGTCCCCGGACGGGGAGCAACAGGAGCAACTTACTTTTATATTTTTATGCCGTCAATACACCCCAAGGCAGTTAGTTTTCTTTGGACTAAATGAGGCGATGTCGTTTAAATGGGAATTTACCTCCTTCCGTCATTGACTAGAGTACTTTCCTGGCATTTCAATCAATTTCCTCTATCGGCAACTGTCAATGCCTGCTTGAACAAGGCAAAGATTCAATATGTTAACTCGACAGTATTTACTCTGTCTTTACCATCGAATATCTTCAATCAAAACTGGCTGCTACCAAATGAACGTTCATCTTTTCCTCGGCACTTAGACTGAAATTTTGTCATATAACTTGCGCGATAGATAATGTTGCTAAATGGGTTTTCGCTAAATGCTTTTTGGTAGTCAAGGTAATAACAAGGGTTTTGAGGGAAATAAACTAAAGATTTGTTCTCTGGATATTCTAATCGCAATGCACTAATCCAGGCTTTGCAAATCATGGAAGATAAAGTGCCGTTTTCTTTGCGGTAATCGCCAAGGAAAGCGTAAGCATCTCGATTAAGCAATAGCAAAACATGGTAATGCTTTTTCCCTTCTTGGTTAATTTCCTTGACCCAAACGTAGTGGAGGATACAAGGATGAACCCGTTTATTAGCTTTTCTTTTCCTATTCAGGTCAGCTTTAATTTGAGCTTTTAATGACGCCATATTGCGGGATATCATCGCCGAGTCGATGGCCGCGTCTGTATCGATATCAATGTCAGTATCCGGTAGTCTTAAATCAACACGTACCGCCAATATACGATGATGGCACTCTAGGGCTTTCTCGATAATGTGTTCGAGTCTATCCAGATAATGTTTGCACAGAGGGCCATGGCTGGTAATTAATCTCATTTGTCTTATTCCTTAATGATTGAATAGGGTTATTAACGTTGGAGGACTTATGACTATCACAGCACAGTAATCATTTATTGACTAAAGACTGTGGTTGTGAATTTTTTTTTGTAATCGCTGGATAGGCGATAGCCGGATAATACGAAGGCTTCAGTGAGTCTGATTTCCGTTACTTAAGTGTTGGGAGTTGTAAAATGTGAATGTATAAAAGAGTTAATTCACACAGTTCATTAAACTTCTCTCTTATAAATTTACCTATTGATACCTTCTATCAGAAGTCATTAAACAGAGTATAATGCCGCTATAGCCTTTAAACGCGTTGTACGCCACGTAGAGCAGTTTAAAATAATAAGAAAGAATGTGTTACCAGTCAGTAGGTAAACGTCTAGAGAGTTACTGGTAATGTTTTAATATATGGGTTTGTTATCTGGCCTAATCTGTTATCTACGTTTAATATTATCCTGGTGGATGATGCTAACAATCCCTTTACAGACATGAAAAACAAAAAGTAGAGGAGTGGTAAATTACTGAAAGTAAGCAATGCACATATAATAAATATAAACATTTAAAAACTATGTTAGAAGTCACAATTGTTGAAAGATGACTATTGGAAGCTATTACTAGAGTGTAATTAATGTGGTTGTATTCACTTCAAGAATAGCTAATTGCTAATGTTTTTATAAATATTAGCAATTAGCTTGTTGTGTTTTATCTAACCAATTTTGTTGGTAAGAGCATACATTGTGATTTTATTTTAGTTAGGTGTTTGATGAGTTATATAATTGGATTTATATAAGTATTTTTATTGGTGTATGATAATCTATATCAAAATAATATGTTGATTTAATTTAAACTAACAACTTTACCTGTAAACGTATTCTTAATCACTCATATAATAAACTTACTCTTTATTAATAATGTTTCTCCTTGGTATATATAATATATATTAAACAAACCGACATATAACTCATGGTGATATTTATTGGTTTTTTCTCTGTATTGCACGCCGCTATTGATTTTGCTCTGGAGTTAATGCTCAAAAAAATACAATAAAGTACTCTCGAGTTAGTTATTGCTAATACTAAAAAATAAGCATTAAAAGTCAGGTGTGATACATGAGTATCCAGACATGTCTCTTATTTTTTTTCAGGAGATGTTAAATGAATTTAGCATTATTAACCAGTATCATGTGCTGATTAATTGAAGGTTATCATACGCTCTTATTTCGATTGTAATAAGTAAATGTGTACACTGTTAGATAGATAAAGATTTATTTATCGAACCCTGGCCTAATAGACCAGAGTTCGTTGACTTTATTATAACTGTTCAATCCATGCTTTCATTATAATCCTCTTTGTCGATGGACTTATCCTCTAGGGACATCAAGATTGTTGAGTTCATTGTTATTATTTTCTGTAAAATTAATGTCATAATTATAATTCCCATTACTGAAAGCGTTAATGGCTCTCTCGCCTAAGTAAACTTCTTGATTTAGATCCCTCCACCGGAGGTAATCAGCCAAGTGTTGTAGTAGTGAGTTCCCATAGCAGACATGTAGATCTTGGGTATTTCATCTAGCGCTATATTTTGGTAAGCGACGGAGAGGTAGTGACTGCTATTTTTCATTAGGTAACTCTCTGACTTTCCATTTTTGGTAAAAGTAAGAGTACCACCATTCTCTGCCGGGAAATCATTATTGTCTAGGTACCAATAAAACTTTTCTGTGACTGATGAGTAATTTGCATCATCAATAGATTGATTTACTTTTTGCGCCCACGTATCGAACTTGTTTTTTCTTTTCGATATATCTTCGTCAAGTAAAGTATTAATTTTAGGAATAAGTGCTGAATAGTGTGCTGTAATGTCATCAAATGATAGATGAGGGTAGTATTGATTGTCGTGCGGACTCAGTTGGAGGACTAAGTTTGAAAAAATACGCGTTATTTCAGTTTTTTTTACAGAGTAACCGTCGCCTACTATGTCACGGATATCGCTATCTGATGGTAGTGGGACAAGGTGGTAACTCCATGGGTAACTCCAGGATTTGTTGTAACCGATCTGCTGATAAAAATTATTAAACATTGTGAATATTGATACCACTGTGGAGTAATAGGGCTCACACGAAGTTCGATTTCTGCAGACGTCTTCTTTCGATGGGACAGTCAGTGTGGTTTCTGACCATGTTGAGAGATTACTAAACGTATTTAACGCTTCGCTAAAGGTGGTGTTATCAACAGTATCCAGATTCTTAAAATCACTGTAGTTAAGCTTGATATAAGACAGCAATGTTGGAACATCGTTCTTTCTGCTTTCAAGTATAGCAATGTCTTGCTGTAGTTTTTCATTATCCTTGGCAAGATTATACTTGGTTGAAACAGAGTTTTTGAACATGTCCAGATATCTCTGTGGTAAGTTGCAGGTATACTGAATTATTTTTCGCCCACGGTCATCTTTGTAGGAGTCCCAACTTCCGTTTTCACAGTCTTTTCTTGTTTCAAGTGCCTGACCAATAGTCATGGATGCATCTATTTGAGGATAGACTTGCTTTTTGACAGTGTTAATATCTCCATCGCATCCTGTTAGAAGCACTAAACAGGGTAGGGCTAAACGTAAAGGTACGTTATTTATTTGCTTTGTATTTTTTATAAAAGTACTTGTTAATGTCTTCGGACGAGAAATAAAAGGTAATAATGCTACCGAGACGCCAATGGTTTTTTTAATCAACATAGTGATAATACCTATTCCTTGATGTTTTTTGATGTTTGAAGACTCGTCATACTTGGTAGAAGTTTGTGGAGCACTCATGGTTTTAATCTTGATAACGTTGTGGCCAGGGTTTCGTCTACCTGCGCATTTTTCTGCATGCTGAGTTCGAGTTGCTGTTCCGCCATCGCCAGCGCAGAACATGCCTGCAAGGCCGCAATGATCTTCTCCAGGCTTTTCAACGTGTCCTGGTATCCCTGTTCAATCCAGCTTGCGAGAGTGTCGGGGTGGAATCCCAGCAGATCCCTCACGCCAGAGAAGGCACCTTTGCTGCGTGCCAGAGTCGACTGTGGGCGGATCTCCAGTATTGTGGCTTCCTGGAAGTCATGCCGATCCCATAACGAGCCGTCCCTCAAATGCGTGACAATCACCCGATCACACCCGGCTTCGATCAACGGTGTCACCGGGGTATTACCCTGCATTTTTTGCCATCCCCCTATACCGCCGTCACTGTAGCGTTTGCCTCCGACCTCCTGGGATTTAAACAGCAACGGTAATGCTGCCGAGGCCAATAATGCCGCTTTCTGTTGCTCTACCGGCACCGCCTGCACATGAAGAAAACGTGACGGTGCGGTATCCCGCAAACCGGTTTCTGCCAGCAGGTAATTAAACAGATCCACTGTTCCCCCGTGCGTTTCGTAAACAGACACATACAGCGGCAGCCCTTTCTGTAAGGCATCCAGGTCAAGATAGCGATCCATCAAACGCGTCAATGGCTGTTCCGACAGGAGCCCCTCATTCTGCTGCAGAAAAGCGGGCAGTGTGAGATTCACCTGTTTCGCCAAGGTACCGATGCTTTTGACCAATAACGTCCATTGACGTCCTCCGGTCAATAACACCCCGGCTGACAGCAGATAATTGAGGTATACAGAGGGATTCCCCCGAAGTGGGGAGGTACTGGCCAGAGTTTGCCAGACCTCTTCCAACCGCTCGATCCCGGCCTGTATTGAAGGGGCCGAAGCCAGAATGGCCCCGTTCAATGCGCCAATGCTGGCACCGGAAATCAGGTCTATCGCCACGCCCGACTGATGAAGGGCTTTTATCACCCCGACCTGATAGGCACCGACCGCACCGCCCCCCGACAGAACCAACCCTGTTTTACCGACATGGCTCATGGCTGCACACCTCCAAAGACTTCGTCAACCATCGCGCTCGCCAACCGTTCTGCCGTGCTGCGAGTGGGCATTCCCAGTGGAAGCACCTGATCGGTTTGTGTGATGGCAGACACGACGGGGTGATAGTGAGAGTCACACCAGTCTCCCAGATAGGCCAGGCCTTCACCGAAATGGGTATCAGGAACAGCCAACCAGAAATCGCTGTTCTTACGTTCTGATGCCGTAACGTCAGCATCCCGCAGC